>JACZRM010000207.1 GCA_022576105.1 Chloroflexota bacterium
TGCCGGAGATCGTCCGAGCCAACACCAACGCCACCTGTATCATGATCGGCGAGCGCGCGGCTGATTTGATCGCCGCCGATTTGCGCCGGTAGAGGGCTTATCTATCGAACATTTCACCCCTCTCTTTATCTCTCCGTTTGAAGTCGGTTGTCCCCTTTTACACCCGTAACTAGGTCGGAATGATGGACAGTTCATGTCCTGGACAATGATCGATATGATATTTATTCAGACCGTCCCCTCCAACTGCCAAAAGGTTTCTAAATCCAATCCAGCATACGCCAGAATGTCCTCCAATGCCTCTGGTGGGAGAATGGTGTTAGGCTCGCTTGAAATGGCGATAAATGTTTCATTTTGTGGGGGTTCCGTAATAAAACATGGTCTCCAGACCACTCAGTGGGCCAGAGACCATATTGGAACAACACGGTCAATAACTTCGCGTTAGTAGGCATTACACGACTAACAATCGCTCCTCATGGTTTGACTCCATGGGCGCCCCTTCATCCAAAGGAACGTGGCGTATGTACGCATAACAAGCCTTGAGCCAATGAATGTGAGCGTCAGCTAGCGTCGCGCCAAACCCAAATATTGGGTATCCGTCGGCGGCTATGCCAAAGCTGTCATCGCCTTGATAAACTTTACCAATTTTTATTGGAACCGTATTATACATGGTGGTTCCCCCTGGTATTATATTCTAGTTTGGCGCTGCGGCAACTGTCCGTAATGTTAGGAATACCTAATCTTTAGTGGACACGGGTTAGTGGGCTTCTAGATTTTTTAGAAGCCACCGATCCCGTGGCTTTATTGGTCTTTCCTACCTGATATGCCAATAGGCCACCCTGGTATAGACGGTATACACGATATATGGTATCAAGTTGTAGCACTTGGCGCAAGGGTACGAACTCTCAAACTGCCAGAAATGCCAGTAGATTAATCTGCAACATTAATACGCACCATTGCGGACAAATGCCTCCGTGCTCCTAAGTGAACATCCCTCACACCATGGGGTAGAATTACGGTAACTTCCCAAGGCTAATCGGCAAAATGGAGAATTGACAATGACCACCTTCACTAACATCGGCCGGGCCACACCGCGACTGGATGGCGCCGAGAAGGTAACCGGCGACACCCAATATACCGCCGACCTGACCCTGCCCGGCATGTTGTGGGGACGCTGCCTGCGCAGTCCCTGGCCCCACGCTCGCATTGTCAGCATTGACACCTCCCAGGCCGAGCAAGTGCCTGGAGTCCACGCGGTGCTGACCGGCGCCGATGTATCGGGCATCCGCTACGGGCGGCGGTTGTACGATGTCCCGGTGCTGGCTGAAGATCTGGTCCGGTTCGTGGGCGAGCGGGTGGCGGTGGTGGCCGCCGAAGACCGGGATGTTGCCGAAGAGGCGCTTTTATTGATCGACGTCGAGTACCAGGAACTGCCCGCGGTATTCGACACCACGGAGGCTTTGGCCGACGGCGCACCACTGCTCCATCCTGATTTTAATAGCTACATCGGCCTGCCCAAGCCCCTGGATATCCCTTCCAACGCCTTCGTCCGGGAAGTTTGGGGCAAGGGGGACATCGCCGAAGGCTTTGCCCAGGCCGACTTGATCGTAGAAGGCACCTACACGGTGCCCCGCCAGCACCAGGCGTATCTGGAAACCCACTCCTGCGTGGTCTGGATCGATGAATCGGGCACGGTCCAGGTCTGGGCCTCCAGCAAGGTGCCCTACCAGATAAAGGAACAGCTCTGCGTGGGACTGGGACTGCCCAGAGACCAGGTGCGGATAAACCCGGTGCCCATTGGCGGGGACTACGGCGGCAAAGGCTCGGCCATGGACATTCCCGTGGCCTACTTCCTGGCGCTGCGCACCGGACGTCCGGTCAAGATGGTAATGAGCTATATTGAAGAGTTCACCGCGGGCAATCCCCGACACGCCGCCACCATCCACCTCAAGACCGGCGTGAAGCGGGACGGCACCCTGGTGGCCCAGCAGTCTCAGACCTTCTTCAACAGCGGGGCCTACGGAGGATTCAAACCTGCGCCCGGGGTGAACCTGGGCGGGGCCGCCAAAGCCGGCGGGCCTTACCGCATTCCCCACGTTCACATGGAGGGCATCCAGGTATACACCAACACCATCCCCGGCGGCTTCATGAGGGCCCCCGGCGAACCCCAGGTGGCTTTCGCCGCCGAGTCGCATATGGACTGCATCGCCCAGCAACTGGGTATCAGTCCGCTGGAGTTCCGGCTAAAGAACCTGCTTTCTGAAGGCGATGCCGACCCAGCTGGCGTGACCTATCAAAACATCCGCGCCCGGGAGACCCTGGAGGCCGCAATCCTAACGTCCGAATATTCCTCACCCAAGGCCGCCAACATCGGCCGGGGGATGGCGATTGGAGAGCGGACCACCGCCGGAGGGGAATCGCACGCCGCCGTCACCCTGCACTCTGACGGCTCAGTGGTGGTCAACTCCTCCATTTTTGAGCCCGGTACCGGCACCTATACCGTCATGGCCAAGATAGTTGCCGAGAAGTTGAGCATTCCCGTGGGCCAGGTTGAGGTGCAGGTCTGGGACACCGACGCGGTCGCCTTTGACACCGGGGTCGGCGGCAGCCGCTCCACCAGGATGGGCGGCCTGGCCGTCTACGCGGCAGCAGAGGAAGTCACCAAGGAGCTGTTCCGAATCACCGCCGACCTGCTGGCGTGGCCGGAGGAGCAATTATCCATCAGCGGTGAATACATCGTCCGTCTGGACACCGGCGAACGATACTCCTGGCTGGAGATACTGAAGCGGATTGGCGCGCCCATCACCGGCCGGGGGTCCGCCGTTGATCCCAACCGGTCGCCCATTACCAGCTTCACCGCCCAGGTCGCCGAGGTATCGGTCGACCCGGATACCGGCGCGGTCAAGCTGCTGCGATTCACCACCGCCCACGATGTAGGGAAGGTGCTGAATCCCCCGGACCACCAGGGGCAGATCGACGGCGCAGTGATTCAGGGCGTCGGTTATGCCCTGAGCGAAGACCTTCAATTGGACGAAGGTCGGGTCACCACCGTCACTTTCGGCGATTACAAGGTGCCCTGCATTCAGGACATCCCCAGGCTGGACACCGTGCTGCTGGAGTCAGACTTGGGCCCAGGCCCTTTCAATGCCCGGGGCATAGGCGAGAACCCCTGCGGAAGCGTCGCCCCGGCCATCGCCAACGCAGTAGCCGACGCGGTGGGGGTGCGCATTAAACACCTGCCCATCACCGCCGAGAAGGTCTTCCAGTCGTTGAGCAACCGATAACCTCCACCGTTCAGTCCAAGAAAAGCGTAGCCCCCGCTCATGGTTCGACAAGTTCACCATGAGCGGGGGCTTCACTGTTTGAAAAGTTCTGGTATTAACCCAGCGGCCCCTGAAAGACCTGGTCAACAAAAGTGTCAGACAGCGGCTCCAGGGTTTCTGGCCAATCGCCGCTGGTGACTCTCCGCAGCTCCTGAGGCCGGGGTTTGCCATCCCAGCCCAACTGCTCCATGTAGTAGTAGAGTTGGATCAGGTGGCCATCCGGGTCTTGAGCATACGCTGTGTAGTCGATTCCAGGATGTAGCTCTGGGGGAATGTCCTTGAAGGTGACACCGTTCTCCTTCAAGAAAGAAACGGCGTTACGAAGCTGTTGATAGCTGCCAAATTCAACTCCAAAGGACATGCAGGAGGTATGAGGACTGCAGCCCAACTCCTGGCGCAAAGCTTTGGGGAACAGGCCCAAGCTGTGATGCTCGCTGCCGTTGCGCAGGAACACTACCCGGTGTCCCTGGTACTGGACCTCTTCAGTAGTGACGAAGCCCAGTTCGTTAACGTAGAAATCCAGGGCTTTGCTCAGGTCTTTGACAAACAGATTAACCGGACCGATCTTGGTGATCTTGAAAGGCCGCGGCAGCAGTACGCCTTCCACGTCGAAGGTGGCCGGCAGGTTTTCCACGTCCCTGGTGCCCGAATAGATGT
>JACZRM010000208.1 GCA_022576105.1 Chloroflexota bacterium
CTCTAATCCGCCCCGAAGCCCGTCGCCGGTGACCTTGCTCATCCGTTGGTGGTGGTTTGTCTCAAGAGTGACAATTGTGGCTAATGTCCCTGATCAGCAACCCAACCTTGATGTCACCCTGAGCGTAACGAAAGGTCTAAAATCGAGTGATCTAGAATCGCCTCTAGCTCAAAATGACTTTTGAGACAAGTCCCGTCGCCCGTGACCTTGCTCATCCATTGGTGGTGAGCTTGCTTTGCCGTTCGTGGTGAGCTTGTCGAACCATGATTAATTATCGCATCGCGATCCTTCCACACACTCAAAATTAGCAGTTGAGCGAACCGGTGCAAGATTTGAACGCCGTGAATTGCGCTCCAAGCCCTAAGCTAAGCCGCCTCGGCTCTTTCCCATGATTGGTCTGCGTAAAATCCCAAGTCGGACCAATCTGCTACAAGCTGCCTCAGGAGATAATTCTGAAATGATCATTGGCGTTGATGCCAGTTGCTGGGCCAATCAAAGAGGATACGGCCGCTACACTCGGGAGCTGTTGACGGCCCTCTTTGACGCCGATCAACGCAACGAATATCGGTTGTTCATTGATACCGAGTCCGCCAAACAAGCGGTAGACCTGCCGGAGGGAATCCCCCAGGTGCGGGTGAGCACATCGGAAGCCGCCACCCAGGCCGCGTCCGCCGCCGGCCGCCGTTCCCTGCGGGATATCTGGGCCATGCGACAGGCGGTGAACCGGTACGGGTCCGACCTGGATGTCTTCTATTTCCCGTCGGTCTACACCTATTTTCCGGTCAAGACCCGGGCCAAGGTGATAGTGACCATCCACGACACCACTGCCGAGCGTTACCCCAAGCTCATCTTTCCCAACCGACTCAGCCGGTTGTTCTGGAATTTAAAAGTGCAGATGGCGGTGCGTCGGGCCGACCTGATTGCCACGGTGTCGGAGGCTTCCAAGATAGAGATTGTGCGGGAATTTGGCGTCGCCGCCGAGCAGGTTAGGGTTGTGTCTGATGCAGTAGGCCCGGAGTTTTATCGCCTGAACCCGGACGCGCGTACCCCGGATGCGCGTACCCCGGATGCGCGTACCAGAGAAGTGTTGGCCAAATACGGCGTCAATATTGGACTGCCCTTCATTTTGTACGTGGGCGGTATCAGCCCCCACAAAAACCTGATCACGTTGGTACGGGCCCACGCCGCGCTGCAGCGAGTAGCCGGCGGCGTGAAAACCAATTTGGTGCTGCTGGGCGACTACCAGAAGGACGTTTTCTACTCCAGTTACTCAGACCTTTGTCGCGAAATAGAACATCTTGGGACTAAAGACTGGGTGGTGTTTACCGGGTTCGTGGACGACGCCGACCTGGTGCATTTCTATAACGGGGCATCTACGTTGGTGATGCCGTCCTTCGATGAAGGCTTTGGATTGCCGGCGCTGGAGGCAATGGCCTGTGGCACGCCGGTTATCGCCAGCCGGGCCGGTGCTCTGCCCGAGGTGGTGGGGAATGCAGGGAAATTGTTCAATCCCCATGACCCGGACGAGTTGAAGGTCTGTCTTTCCGATGTTTTGGGCGACGCCAGGTTGCATCAAGAGATGAGCCGGCAGGGCCTGCAGCGGGCCAGGGAATTTTCCTGGGCCAGGTCGGCTGATTCCGCCCTGGCGATTTTTGAAGAGGTTGCAGCGAGTCTTGAACCCGTCACCGCTTAAGTTCTGCATGGTCACCACCTTCTATCCGCCATACTCTTTTGGCGGTGACGGCATGTTTGTCTATCGACTGAGCAACGCCCTGGCCGAGCTGGGCCACCAGGTGGATGTAGTGCATTGTGTGGACGCCTACCACAGCGTCGCGCCCGCTGGCGCAAACCCTGACGAAGCAAGTTTTCCTCATCATCGCAACGTGACGGTGCACCGTCTCAAGAGCAAAGCGGGCATCCTATCACCGTTGCTCACCCAACAGACCGGCCACCCTGGCCTGAAGAACCCGCGCCTGAAAGAGCTTCTGGAGCGGGGCCGGTACGACGTAATCAACTACCATAATATCTCGTTAATTGGGCCCAAAGCCTTGAGCTATGGGTCGGCGATCAAGCTCTATACCATGCACGAACATTGGCTGGTATGCCCCATGCACGTGCTCTGGAAATTTGACCGGATGGCCTGCACCAAAAAGAGCTGCCTGGCCTGCACCCTGCACGGCAAACGCCCTCCTCAATTATGGCGCTATACCGGGTTCCTAGACTCCATGTTGAGCCACCTGGACGCTTTTATCGCCGTCAGCCGGTTCAGCCGTCAGAAGCACCTGGACATGGGGTTGAACGCGGCCGCGCCCATCGAGCACATACCCTACTTTGTGCCCCAACCGGAGCCGACTCCAATTTCCGAGAATGACGAACCGCCAAATGGCTCTCGTCCCTATTTCCTATTCGTCGGTAGATTGGAGAAGATGAAAGGGGTACAGGTGCTGATCGAGGCGTTCAAGAAGTATCCCCACGCCGATCTGTTGGTAGTCGGCGATGGAACTTTCGAATCGGAGTTGCGGCGTCAGGCGGAAGGACTATCCAATGTACAGTTTTTGGGTAGAAAACCTTATCCCCAGTTGCAGCCCTTGATTCGGAATGCCCTCGCCATGCTGGTTTCATCCATCGGATACGAAACCCTGGGCATAGTCATCCTGGAAGCTTTTCTCCAAAAGACCCCGGCCATTGTCAATAACCTGGGGCCTCTCCCGGAAATTGTGGAACAGAGCAGTGGCGGCATCGTGTACGACGGCGACGCAGAACTCCTGGCGGCTCTGGGCACTATCCAGTCGGACCCAGATTTGCGCCGAAGCCTTGGCGAAAGCGGCGAAGAAGCTTACGTAAAATACTGGAGTCCAGAAGCCCATTTACCCCAGTATCTGGGTCTCATTGAGCGCATCGCCCAGGACCGGGGAGCCAAGTTAGTTGAAACTGGGTCTGCGCCCGGCGCTGCTCAGAGCGCTCTGCTGAGATAGCTAGACGGGTCACACAATACCTGGGTAACACAATTTTCACTCATCGTTTCCCTTCTTATAACTACCCGTCTGCTCAATTGCTCGCTCGTACCGTCTATTGTTGAGTTTGGCGGAACTCTCCTCCGTAATACCTGTTCTCAGTCGAGGCTCGTGTTGCGGAGGGCGGTAGCTTGCCTGAAACAATCCCCAAAACATCTCGCGCTTAAAGCTTGGCTGATTCATCAGAGGTAGAAAATATGACTCAACCCAAATCGAAGTCGTCTGATCAGGTATCTAAAGTGGCGGTCAATGCACCGAATGCCGACGCCCAAGTTGTCATTCTGGGTGGTGGGCCAGCCGGTCTAACCGCAGCCTACGAGTTGGGCAAACAGGGTGTCAGTTCGGTAGTTCTGGAGCAGAGCAACATGGTGGGTGGGCACGCCCGCACCGAGTCCTACCGAGGTTATCGCTTTGACATCGGCGGGCACCGTTTTTTCACCAAGATCAAGCAGGTAAATGAGATATGGCGGGAAGTCTTGGGGGACGAATTTCGGACCACTTCCCGACTATCCAGGATTTACTACAACGACAAGTTCTTCGATTACCCTTTGAAGTTGATGAATGTCCTGCGGGGCCTGGGGCTGGTGAACAGTGCCTTGATCCTGTTCAGCTATTTGTATTGTCGGGTGCGCCCCTTTCCTCAAGAAGACAATTTTGAGGAATGGGTATCCAATCGTTTCGGACGCCGGCTGTTCAAGACCTTTTTCAAGACCTACACCGAAAAGGTCTGGGGAATTCCCTGCACTGAGATTCGCGCCGAATGGGCGGCCCAGAGGATCACCAATTTAACGTTCATGGTCGCTTTGAAGAGCGCCATCTTCAAGCCCAAAGTGGCCGCGGCCAAGACATTGATTGAGGAGTTTGAGTATCCTCGCCTGGGGCCGGGAATGATGTGGGAAGTGATGCGGGATAAAATCCAGCAGCAAGGCTCCACCGTCCGTCTCAACTCCGGTGTGGTC
>JACZRM010000209.1 GCA_022576105.1 Chloroflexota bacterium
TTCAGCCGGATATTCAGCTTCGGTCTCTTCATGGCCCTTGCCGGCCTGACAAGTTACTTCGCTTGGAAGCACCTGCGTCAGGATGACGCTGACAGCACGCTGGCCATCGCGCTAATCAGCTCGGCATTCGTAGCCTTACTCTTTGCGCTCTGGGGGAGAGACCTCATTCGCAGCGTGCGAAAGGTCGGTACCGCCGGGATAGAATTCGAAATTTGGCAGGAGATTGCCCGCATTCCGGACACAAACTACTTGGAGAAAGATTATATCGATATCCCCATCGATCTATACAAAGAGGAGGAACTCTCAGGTGAGCAGCTCTGGAAGTATGAGCGGGCCATGGGCCACTACTTGCACTTGGAGCACCGTGGCGTCGATGTCCTTGAGTGACTGCATCTGCCCGTCTCGCTCAATCGTCGCCCTTACCTGCTCTGAGCCGGGGGTCACCATAAAGGGCACCGCGGTCTTGATGCCGTGAGCCTTGGCTTGCTCGGCCACATCGGCGGACCGGCTCATGTCCTCGTAGGAGGAGTTGGTGCAGCTTCCGATCAGCGCCGATGAAATTTCATCGACCAGGCCGCTGTCCTGTTTTATTTCGGCTGCCATTTGGGATATGGGACGCGACCGGTCTGGCGAGTGGGGGCCAACCAGATGAGGCTCCAGCTTGGATAGGTCAATCTCCAACACCCGGTCGTAGTACTGCTCGGGATTGGCTTCACACTCAGGATCGGCGGTGAACAGGTGCTGATACTGTTCAGCTAACTCGGCAATTTCTCCCCTTCCCGTGGACTGAAGATAACGGACCATGCGCTGATCGAAGGGGAAAATCGAAGTGGTGGCGCCCAGCTCTGCGCCCATGTTGGTAATAGTGGCCTTTCCAGTGGCGCTGATGGACTTGGTGCCGGGACCGAAGTACTCGATGATGGCGTTGGTAGCGCCGGAGACGGTTAGCTCACCGGCCAGGTATAGGATCACGTCTTTAGGGGCAGTCCACCCGCTCAACTCGCCGGTCAATTTGACGCCAACCAGCTTGGGATAGAGGACTTCCCAGGGCAGACCCGCCATCACCTCAACAGCGTCGGCGCCGCCAACTCCCACCGAAATGGAGGCCAGTCCTCCGCCCATCGGGGTGTGGGAGTCAGTCCCCAACATCATCGACCCGGGGAAGGCGTATTCCTCAAACGCTACTTGATGGATGATTCCCGCGCCCGGGCCCCAGAAACCCATGCCATATTTGGCCGCGGCGGTGCGCAGGAAGTTGTAAACCTCGTCGTTTTCCGCCAACGACTCTTTCAGGTCGGCGGCCCCCTCAACTCTGGCCTGAATCAGGTGGTCGCAGTGAATGCTGGTGGGCACCGCCGTGGTGGTTCGCAGAGTCTGCATGAACTGCAGCACCGCGCTCTGACCCAGAACATCCTGGAGGATGACCCGGTCCGGTCGCAGTTGGACGTAGGACTCACCCCTAACCACGTCGGTTTCCGTGGGGTCGTCCAGGTGGGACAACAGGATTTTCTCCGACAGAGTCAGCGGTCGGTTAACCTTGCCCCGGACGATATTCAGGTGTCGATCAAGTGTCTCATATAACGCGGATACAATATCCCGGGTTGGTTCTACGGTTACCATATTGGCGCTCCTCCCCTTGGACTACTAATTAACTTGATTGGCTTACCGCAAAGCAGGCTGTTTGACGGTAAGTCTAGGATTATCTGCCTTAGCTGTCAAACGGTTCAGCGCGATATGAAAACTCACCGCAGAGTCGCAGAGAGCGAAGATATGAGAATGAAATGGGCAGAAAATCTCCCCGACCTCAGCGGTTATAAGACCACTCCAGTGAAAGAGGAGGCAGAAGGTGAAGGCCAATCCATGCTTCATTCAACTGCCGGTCCCTCCTCTCGAATGGCCCGGTAGGTACAGCATAAATAGCGTTTCTTTCTAGGTGGTCTCGATACGGACTTTCGGCCCACTCGACCGACGGCAGGCCTGATGTGGATTGAGTAGCGAAGCGTATCGAAATCCCCAAATGAATTCACTTAGCCAACTTCGGTCACCTTAGTTGAAACGCTCCCTACAACATACCCAATCTTGACACCCGTCGAACCAGGCCATAACCTTCGTATTATTGCGCTGGATAGGTGGCCAGCGAATCAGCACCGGGGAGCAACAGTTATGACCCTTGAGAAAATGACCGGCATCGTTGTGCTAGACCCCACCGCCCCACCCCGCGAGTTGCGCGTCGACATGGCGGCGCGGCCGGCGAATGTGGGTGGCAAGACCCTGGGATTCCTGTGGAACAGCAAGCCCAATGGAGACATCCTGTTTGGCCGGTTGGAGGAGCTGCTGCGGGAGAAGTACGAAATCTCTGGCACTATTCACCGGCGCAAGCCGAATTCGTCTTCTCCGGCGACTGATCAGGTGCTGGACGAGCTGGCAGCCTCAGTGGATCTGGCGGTTGTCGGTCTGGGCGATTGAGGGTCGTGCACCTCGTGGAGTATCCACGACGCAGTAGAACTGGAACGACGGGGAGTGCCCACCGTGGCAGTGTGCAGCCATCTTTTTGTCCGGTTGGGCGAGATTGAGCGTCGGGCTCTGGGAATGCCCGAGCTGCCGATGGCCATTACACAGCACCCCATTGGCGGCTTGAAAGCAGATGCCGTGCTGGCCAAGGCCGACGACTTGCTGGAAAAGGTGCTGGCCGGGTTAACTGCTCAACAACATTAGTCGCTCTGCCATAAATCGGTTTCGGGCACTCTAGGCGGTGGTCACGGCATCAATTTAGCGGTATCAATTTAGAGGAATAGTAGGGGCGCAGCATGCTGTGCCCCTACCGCACAATTAACAGGCCCAGGAGTTTAAATTTGCCAGCATTCATTTCGCCGCAGATTGAGGTGGCTGACGAGTACGAAGCGGTGCAGGAACTCTACCTGGAACGAGGTTGGAGCGACGGCCTGCCTATTGTCCCTCCCACGCCCCAGCGCGTAGCGGCGATGATTACTGCAACCGGCCTCGACGCACAGCACGTTGTCGCCGAGATACCTCCCAACTGGGGATCGGCAACCATTGAAAAGCTGGCCATCAACTCGGTAATGGCGGGTTGCTTACCGGCCCACTTCCCGGTGGTCATCGCCGCAGTTGAGGCAATGAGTGACCCGGCCTTTAACCTCTACGCCATCCAGGCCACCACCCACCCATGCGCGCCACTGATAGTAGTAAACGGCCCGATCCGGTCTGAGCTTGGGATTAACAGTTCATCCGGGGCCTACGGCCCGTGTTGGCGGCCCAACGCGGTCATCGGCCGGGCGGTGCGGCTGGCCTTGCTGAACATTGGCGGGGCGCATCCCGGCTCAGGCGACATGTCCACTCAGGGGGCGCCCTCCAAATTCAGCTATTGCGTGGCCGAAAACGAGGAGCGGAACCCCTGGCAGCCGTTGCATGTGGAACGCGGATACCGGGCAGAGCAGAACACGGTTACGGTGTTTGCTGGGGAACCGCCGCACAACATCAACGACCACACAGGCAGTTCGGCGGAGGAAATCCTGACCATTATCGCCGGAGCGATGGCGGTGACCGGGGCCAACAACGCCTACACCGGCGGCGAAACCCTGCTGGCCCTGGGACCGGAACATGCCGACACTATCGCCGGTGACGGGTTCAACAAACGGGATATTGGCAATTGGCTGGGAGAACGGGCGGTGATTCCTCTGGAACGCTACACCCAGCGAACGCTGATTGAAAGGTTCGGTCAGGCGCCGACTAGACCGGTCCCCATGGTTGCCACGCCGGAGGACTTAACGATTATTGTTCTGGGCGGACCGGGGAAGCATTCCTCTTGGGTGCCAACTTTTGGGGGAACCACCCATTCCGTCACCAGGGAGATAGGTCACCAGGGAGATAGGTCACCAGGGAGATAATTCACCAGGGAGATAGGTCACCAGGGAGATAGGTCACCAGGGAGATAGGTCACCAGGGAGACAGGT
>JACZRM010000210.1 GCA_022576105.1 Chloroflexota bacterium
TGACTGAGGCGGTATTGTTTGTATTCAAAAATCTTGACACGGCCTGAACGGCCATGACTTGCTGATACGGCGAATCCAGCGGCAATTACTTCCCTGATTTCTTCTTCATTGGTCCCTCTTTCTTCCGCTCGCTCCAGTGTGTGAGGATCAATGCGGACTTCCATAGCTAAATCGGCGGCCGGCGGGTGTGCCAATCGGTGGCTTGCTCGTAGGCGTGGGCCACCCGAAAAACGGTGGTTTCGTCGAAGGGTTTGCCCGCGATTTGCAGGCCGATGGGCAGGTTCTGGGAGGTGAAGCCGCAGTTTATGGAGAGGGCCGGGGTGTTTGCCAGATTGAAGGGGGAGGTAAATCCGCGGCGTCCGGCGAAACCGTCGATGACCTCCTGCTTGCTGCCAATACCGGCCTGCTCCGGAATTACCGGGGCTGGAATGGAGGAAGTGGGCATTACCAGAACATCGACCCGCTCCAGGGCGTCCAAAATCTGCTGCCGTAGAGCCTGACGCAGGCGAATGGCCTTCTGGTAGGCCGCCGCCGGCAGGATGCTGCCCATCAGCATACGGACCTGATTGTTGTGGTCGAATTGGTCCAGCCGCGTGGATATATTGCCACGATTAAGCGCGGCTACATCCGAGGCTATTATTGCCGATGAGATGGCCGCCGAGTCGACAATCAGGGGCAGCGAAACCTCTGCCACGCTGGCGCCCAGCTCGCCCAGCACCGCGATGGCCTTCACCACCGCATCACCCACCTCTGGCTCCACCACATCGGTGTGGACCCGCTCGGTAACCACGCCCACCTTCAGGCCGGCAATATCGCCGGTTAAGGCAGAGAGATAATCCGGAACCGGTACATTCCAGGTCAAAGGGTCCTTGCTGTCATAACCGGCAATGGCGCCCAGGGTCATGGCGCAGTCGGCGGTGGTGCGGGAGATGGGCCCGACGGTGTCCATTGACCAGGATGCGCCAAATACTCCGTAACGGCTGACCCGTCCCCAGCTGGGCCGGATGCCGACCAATCCGCAGAAAGAGGCCGGGCCCCGGATGGAGCCTCCGGTGTCCTCACCCAAGGACGTGGAGCAGAGACAGGCGGCGGTGGCGGCGCCGGAGCCGCTGCTGGAAGTCCCGGGATTACGGGACAAATCCCACGGGTTGCGGGGACGGCCGTAGGGGTGATGAAAGGCATCGCCGCTGGCAAACTCGCTCATGTTCAGCTTGTGGAATTGAACGCCTGGTTGCCATCAGAATTAGGTACAGTAACCGGAACCAGGCCACGTACCTCGAGCCGCTCAGGGGTGGCCCAGACCTCTGCCTGCAACTTGGTGACCATCTCTCTGAGGGTACGCCCAATCCATTCGGGACTGGCTGGCGGTAAAGTATCATAGACGATGTCTTCACCCTCATCGACACCCTCATCGGGGGGCCAATTCGGTGGGAGTGGAGGGTTCCAGCTAGCACCGAAACCGAATTCTTGACTGAATGCGAAGGCGAACAAGTGGGGCAGCGGCGGCCCCGGCGGCCAGCTATTGGCGGTCTGTGCCGCCCTCACGTCTTCCAAGCAGGACTCGGCACCCCGAAGAATTCGCTTCGTCCGCTCCAACTCTGACAAAGCCCCCTGGTCGAGGGCTTCCAACCTGGCCTGGATATGGCTACGACGCTGCTGGGCATCTTTCTCCAGCCCTTTTAGCTCCTCATCAGAGATGCGGCCCCTAACCCAGGCCAGCTCGATGCGCCGCAGCTCCTCTTCGACTTCCGCCAGTGCTGTTTGCAAGGGGGCCACATCACGTTCCAGGGAGACAGCCCTGGTACGTAGCTCTGAGATGGACACCTCCAACGCCTGGGCGAAATTGGCCGGATTATAAAGGGCTTGGCCCAGTGACTCCAATAGCCTTAGCTCCAACTCATCTGCACGCTGTCCTGGCATAGGGCACTTCTTTCCTGTCTCTAGGTAATGAGCACTGGTCGTCTGTCCCCCTGGACAGCGGTAAAACCTCCGCTTATTTGAGTAGGTGCATCGGAACGTCGAACCGCACAAGGAGCACCGGAGCAGGTTCTGGAGGGCCCAGGGGTCCTTGCGGGGAGGGTGCATGCGCTTATTGGTGGATCGCAGCCGCTGTGCTCGCTCGAAGATCTCACGGCTGACAATGGCTGGGGCCGCCATGCCCAAGGGGTGGGAACCTGCATATACCGGGTTAGCTAGAATTGCCGAGATGATGGCAACGCCCCACTTCTTTCCGCCTCTCGGCGCAGGGACACCCATCAGTTCACGGGTAATGGCGCCCATACCTATCAGCCGTTCGGTGTACAGCGAGAATATTCGGCGAACGAGATCGGCCTGCTCCGGCTCGGTGACCAGTTGGCCGGTGTCTTTGTCGGATTTGTAACCGAAGGGGGGATGCCCGCCTGGCCAGCGCCCTCGGGATATCAGCCTTGCCCTGGTGTCCTTCGCGTATTCCGACAGGCGGTCAGATTCCCACTCGGCCATCGTCGCTAGAATAGCCAGTAACATGTCAGCGATACCCCGTTGTCGAGTGTCAATAGGCTCATCCTTGCAAATAAGGGCCACTCCCATCTCCCGCATGTCATGGACGGCATCAAGGGTAAGACGCGCGTTCCGCATGAATCGGGAGAGGCGAGTCACCAATACGGCATCAGGTCGCAACGATTTTATGGCGTCCATCAAGTCCGTGAACCCCTGGCGATCGGCATTCCGGCCGGTACGCCCTGGGTCTGCGGTTTCTCCAACAACCTGCCAGCCATTCGATCCCGCCCAGGTACCTAGGGCTTCAGGCTGGGCGTCCAGGCTGTGACCTGTCTGGACCTGGTGCTGGGAGCTAACCCGTGAATATAGCAGGACACGAAAAGTAGGAGAGGCGGGCTTGTCCCCATTGCCAACAGGAGAGGGTAACGGTACAGTCATGTTTGAGCCTCCTTCGTGGGGGTGAGGGGCCGCAGCGCAGGCCTCTCTTCTTCCTGCATTGGGTTTTTGCCTATGTTTCTTTGGGCGCTACATTCCTCGGTTGCGGCCAAGCAGGATAAGGTCTGGTAAGACCACTCTAACATCTCGGGCATGTCGCCCAGGTCGATATTCTGGGCGACTTCGGGGGCGAAGAAGTGGCTTAGCAGATGACGCTGGACCTGGCTCAACTAATTCCTTGGCTGTCCACAAAGCCTACACTGGAACACCCCGTTACCAGTTCGTTGGACAACACGCAGCCGGAAGGTCGGCAGCGGTTTACCGTATAGGCCACGCTTGAATTTCTGAACCGCTGACTTACTCACTTTCCAGCACGTTGCGATTCTACCGACCGACATCCCGCAGTCAATTCGATGCAACATGGCCATCCGTTGCAGGTCACAAAGACGACAATCCGAGCCCTGTGGTGGTCCAGACCGAAAGCTGTCATCCAGGGTTGGTCGCGGGATAAAAACCTCTAGCGGCAAAAAATAGGGGAAAAGGGGGCTCCATGAATTATACGGATATTACCTGGAATTACATCGGAGTTGATAGGGAAAACATGAGCGAAACACTCGGAAATTATTTGCCTTCGCAAGCTAACCCCAGCTAAAGAGACTCAAAACAGGAAGACTAAATGGAGGATCCGAATGTCTAGAGAAAAGCATCCCATCCACCTGGTCGCGAAAAAGGCTGGCCAACTGAACAAGGTAATGCTGGCCATCATGAAAGAGGAGAGGCCGAGTCATGGTGCCCGGGGACTGATCAGCGTCTTTCGACAGGACTTGGCCAAAGCAGTCTCTCAGCTGAATCGCCTGGCGGCCCGAGAATTGGCGGTCTATAAGAATACCGGCAGTGTCAGCCGGTCAAGCCTTTACGTGATGCAGGAATCTTTTCGAACCCTACGTAATGAATTTGGGGGCTTGAAGGGACCGCAGTTTCTGCAGGGTGGGAAGCCTCCAAAGATGGTACGCCACCAGGAGCGCCTCGGTGAATTGTTGCGGGAACTGGGAGGAG
>JACZRM010000211.1 GCA_022576105.1 Chloroflexota bacterium
CCAAGCCCAATAACGCTGCTGATAAACAGAGTTGGTATTAGAAACGTCGGAGGAGCCTGCTCAAAGATTAACATTGGCGATACTGATCCTTGGCTTAGAATAACTGGCTACAAATCTCTAACCCAAGGTGACACATTCCCTCTGCAAGTAGACTTGGAGGCACAGGGCCAAGGATTCGGGCAAACGTATCAACAAACCGTTACGGTAAGTCTCGACGAGTCAAAAGCAACAGTCAGAGTAGAACTTAGCACCGAAGTAGCACCCCAGCCCCGCGCTTCTGGGATAGGACAAGCAACTTCACCTGCGACACCCGGTTCCACAACATCTACTTCCTACCAATCGGGGGCAACCACGGTGCCATGCCCTGTTTGTAATTACCAAAATCCCAGATTTGCCTCCAATTGCAACAGCTGTGGAGCCTCACTTGGACGTTCTGCGACCCGTACCTCAGCTGCTGCTGGATCGTCAGGTTCTACCGCCAGAACGATCCCCGCTAAAACCGGAATACCAGGCTGGTTTATTCTGACAGCACTTGCGGGGGCCTTGAGCATATTGGGCGTGGTAATCTGGGGGATTGCGTCGTCTGGGGGAACCCCTCAGACCGCAAGTCCAGCTAAAGTTCCTCAGGCTGCGGAGAGCGTGGATGGAGGCAAGCAACTTCGAGGGAGTGGAGGTCTGCAAGCCAGTGCGGGTGGGGGTACGCAACCCAGTGCGAGTGGGGACATGCAGCTTACTTCAGGAGGCCCGCAAGCAGACGCGAATAGGACCGCGAGTGAAAACCCGGTAGTTTTTCCGCCCGTTCCCCTGGATATCCCGCTCGAGACGCTAACCACCTCGCTGATAACGAAATTGGAATTTTCCCCCAGTCCGGTACGAATTCTTGAAGGCGAAATGGGTTCGGTAGACCTTTTAGTCAAAGATTTCACCGACTCGGATGGACTGGGAGGGTATGGCGTCACTATAAAGTTTGACCCTGCAGTGGTGGAGGTCGAAGCAGTGTTAAGTGGCGATCCCCTATTTGACACACCAATTTGCAACTCGGTCCCCAGCACTACCGGAAACGTTAGATGCGTCGGATTCCAAGGCAGTCAACACCCGGGACCCACCGGAGACATTAGGTTGCTGAGTCTAAGCCTCCTGGCGGTTGGGGCAGCGGGGTCAGAGACTGCCCTCGGCATCTACGGCATCAACGGAGATCCCCTGATCGACACTTTTGGCAATGGACTGCTAGTGTCGGGGGTTTCCGGCCAGGTAATTATCGGTGGGCATTAACCGGGTCTTTAACCCGGCCAGCTGCAACGATGCGGCAGCCTTGCTAAGCGCGTACCAGGCGCGGCTTGCCTACAATCCAGCCTGCTCAAATGTCCTTGATCTCCGCGTACCTAGACTGTGTCATTGTAGATCGCCCAGACCAAGACATACGGCGAGCAGCAGGGCAGTTTTCCAAAGGCAAAGTCTACTCTCAGCTGTCGAACTTACGAAATAGAGTCATGGCATGCCCAGAAGGGGATATACGCCGAGAGGCGCTTAAGTTATTTACTGGGAGTCGGTGAATTGATTCTTGGATTGCAACCATAGCCAAGTAGATTGGCATCGAAATAGAGAAAACGGAAGGATGGTTTCTTTGCTAACAGGTCGCACGCGATAAAGTAGATTCCTGATAAGGCCGAGCCTGTTTACAACTGGCCCGTATTTGATACACTGGCGGCTGGGAAGCTGGGTAGGATATGATAGCCACTCAGGAGACAGGCAAATCCTTTTACGGAGAGCGAGATGATCTACGAAGTACGCACCTATGATTTGAAGCCCGGAGCCATTCCTCAGGCGGAAGAAGCCTTCGCCGAGGCGCTGCCCCATCGCGAGAAATATGGGCCGATCGCCGCATTCTGGCACACTGAGATCGGTCCCTTGAACCAGATCATCCACGTCTGGGGCTACGAAAACCTGGCAGAGCGTGAAAGCGTCCGCGCGGCAGCCGGAAAGGACCCCAATTGGCCGCCCAAGATTACACCGGGCAACATCCTGAACATGAACTCAGAGATCTGGAACCCCGCCCCTTTCATGAAGCCCATGGGCGGCGACCAGGCCCTGGGCGGCATCTACGAGATGCGGACCTACACCTACGAGCCTGGCTCCATCCCGGAGTTGCTCAAGCGCTGGGAGGCGGCCCTACCCGAGCGGGAGAAGCACTCGCCCCTGGCGGCGGGCATGTGGACTGAGTTCGGCGGCCTGAACCGGTGGATGCACATCTGGCCCTACAAAGACCTGAACCACCGGGCCGAGATACGGGCGAAAAAGATCGAAGGCTGGCCCTCTGGAGCACCGGGCCGGGTCCGCCAGGAGAACAAGATCATGGTGCCGGCCAGCTTCTCCCCTATGCATTAGCCGGCCCGAGATTCATTTCGCGAACTAGCGATAGTCTGATGAGACGGACCAATGGCAATAAGACGGCACATTTATCGGGTTGCACAACGGATGCTGATTAAAGCCCGTGACGGCGGTCCCTATAACCCCCCTACAGAGGGGGTGAAAGGCTCTCTGGGCGTTATTGCGCCCCAACTGTTTCAAGAATGGCCTGGGTGTTCCGCCTGAATAATACGTCACGGTGGACAACGGAATAACCGAAACCATCGGCGCGCTGGGTAATTCTAGTGCGGGTCACGTGATCGAGCTGGTTGGCATGCGACCCAGTGACACTCGCTACAATGTGTCCCCCTTCGGGAAGCCCCATTTTGGGCTTACTACCCAGCCAGCGATGAGAATTATGCCGGCATCCCCCTTGTGTGACCCTCCCGGGAGTTGACTAATCTCCGCTGCTCAGATCGTAAACCGATTGCAGTCGCATTCTTCAAACTTTAGGGGCTGAGGTTCTCGGCCCTGTACTTCTACAGGGCCACTTCTCCCGCTTCCTCAAGCATCACCATGGGTATCTGCCGCTTAGTTCTCCCCTGGTACGCCTCGTAGCCTGAGAATAACTCAACCATTTTAGGCCAAAGTAGTGCCTTCTCTTCTGGACTTGCCGTTCTGGCCTCAACCGGCAATCGGCGTCTCCCTAACTGGATTGTCACTGCTGGGTTGCTTCTCAGATTTAAATACCAGGAGGGGTGGCTGGGAGAACCGCTGTTGGATGCGACCACCACGTAGGTATCATCTTCAACTAGATAGAGCAGCGGCCAGGTTCTGAGCTTCCCCGACTTGCGTCCGGTGGTGGTAAGCAGAAGCACCGGTGCGCCCACAACCTTACCCAGCACATGGCCCCTGGTCAGCCGGTAAACACCGATGTGAAAGCAGAATAAAGCTTTCTTAAGCAAAGGTAAGATCGACTTCGGCATGGGCAACTATCTCTTGCTGGCGGGGGCGGTTAATCGGCATGTACTTTACCACAAGAACACCTTGCTAACCTTTGACTCGGCCTGGTGGCCATTATGGACTGGCACAGCCGGCGCGTGCTGGCCTGGAAGCTCTCCAACACCATGGACACCGACTTCTGTGTGGCGGCGTTGGAGGAAGCCCTGAGTAAAGGGCGGCCGGAGATATTCAACACCGACCAGAGCCTGCCCTGAGCTTGTCGAAGGGGCAGTCAGTTCACCAGCGAGGCCTTTACCCAGATGTTGCCGGAGCAGGGCATCCAAGTCAGCATGGCAAGTCAGCATGGATGGTAAGGGTAGGTACCTGGACAACATCTTCTTGGAGCGTCTGTGGCGGAGCATCAAGTACGAGGAAGTGTATTTGAAGGCTTACCAGACTGTCGCCGAGGCCCGATCTGGAATCAATGCCTATGTGGAGTTTTACAATCGGCAGAGGCCTCACCAGGCTTTGGGCTACCGGACCCCAGCAGAGGTGTACGAAAATGGCCAGGAAGAAAAGAAGGTAGCAGCACCAGAAGCAGGGCTGCTATCGGGCTTGGTGAAACCTAGCGTAGGGGC
>JACZRM010000212.1 GCA_022576105.1 Chloroflexota bacterium
ATCCCCTTTTTCCTCACTCAAGGACATGGCCAGGATCGCCTACCCCCGATTGCCCTTGGCTGGCTGGCTGGCTGGCAACCGGTACAACTCCCTGGAGCGAATTGCCAGGGTGAGCAGCCCGACCATTATCGTCCACGGTGAGCAGGATGAGGTTGTCCCGGTGGCCCAGGGCCAGAAATTACACCAGGCGGCCAACGAACCCAAGCATTTCCAACTGATTCCTGGGGCCGGGCACAACGACACTTACACCGCCGGTGGCTCAATCTATTGGGATAGCCTGACGGAGTTCATGGACACCCTGGACAGGTGAGTTGGCAATCCCCAATGGGCGGGTCGATACGGGCAAACTGCCATTGACTCCCAGGAATGAAGGCCCGAACTAAAACCTCATTCCAAAAATCTCCGTTCCTCTGGGCCTCGGTGGCAGCAGAAACGTCGGTCAGGCAACTCATACCCCAGAAACTATTTCGGTCACCACATCGGTCACTTCCAGGTCTCGGCGGGTATCCTCCACAAAATCCAACACCTTTGACAGCATCTGGTGGGCGTGACTGATATCAGTGCTGGCGCAGCAAATCACCAGAGTCAGCATCTGCCATAGATCATCATCCGGTTCTTCAGCCACCGCCACATTGAACTTGTTACGGATTCGCGCGCTCAATGAACGGGATACCTGGCGCTTGTCCTTCAAACTTTGGGACATGGGTACATGCAACTCCAACCGGCATATTCCAATGTGCAACATAGCCTCCAGATCATCCTGTTCGGTCCTACTGAGATGGTTTTCCAGCCAAGGTCCACCGGTAAACAAAGTTGGCGCCTAAAAATAACTAACGCACTTGAATGGCCCAAATCCACCCCTAAGATTATATGCGGCCGAGGAGCGCGATTAGTGCTATAGTATGCAAGAATGTTATCCCGGTGAGCTAGTAGACTGCTCCAACTTGTAACTCTAATAATAGACAATGTAGGCCAGGGAGGCATATTCGCCTATGGCGAATAGTTCGCCGACATATTCGGACGACCAAAGTGCCGTCCCAGAGGTAGTAGTCGCCAGACTCCCCCAATACGTACGCATACTCAAAGAACTATTGTCGGCCGGCGTACAGGTGGCCAACTCGCAGCAATTGGGGGATCACCTGCAGGTGACCCCGGCCCAAATCCGCAAGGACTTGAGCTACTTTGGCCGGTTTGGCAAGCAGGGAAGAGGCTACAGCGTTCGGCACCTTCTGGAAGAACTGCAGCAGATATTGGGGCTGAACGAACACTGGAACGTGGTGGTCATTGGCGTAGGCCGGCTGGGCAACGCAATTCTCAGCTATCCTGGATTCACGCCGGACGGGTTTCACATTGTTGCCGCGTTGGACAGCAACCCCGCCCTGATTGGACAAGAAGTTGAAGGAATCACCGTCAGGCCGATACAGGACCTGGAGAAGGTGGTAAAGGCTCAGAACATCACCATTGCCGTGGTCGCGGTTCCCAGTAGATTTACCCAGCAAGTGATTGACGATCTGGTCGAGTGCGGAGTGAGGGCCATCCTCAATTATGCGCCCACGTCTCCGCAGGTGCCAAGGGAAGTTAGAATCAGGAATATCGACCCGGTGCTGTCCCTGCAATCGATGACTTTTTACCTGACAAAATAAAAGGGGCGCCAATGGCGCTCCTTTAGACTATTCCCGGTCTAAACGGTGACATCAACCAGACCTGGGTCGTTCCATGCGGTCTTGCATACCCGACCGCGCCCGTCGCCGCACCACGTTTACCCGCACCTGGGCTCGGCGCAACGAACTTAACGCGCCCTCCAACTCCAAGTCAGACTCCAGATTCCGGATTCGCTCTTGAGCGCTTTCGATCGCGGCCTGCGCTCGCTGTTCGTCAATTTCATCCGATTGTTCCGCGGCGTCGGCCAGAATCGTCACCTTGTCCCCCAGCACTTCCATAAACCCGCCGGTAATCACCAGGAACTGTTCAGCCCCGTCTTTCCGGATAGTCAACTCACCGGGCTGCAGCGTGGTCATCAAGGGCGCATGATGGGGCAAAATGCCCAACTGTCCCTCAATACCTGGGGCCACCACAGCGTCAACTTCATCGGAATACACCTGGCGCTCAGCAGTAATAATTTCCAGTCGAATGGGAGGCATACTTTGCTCCTAAGCCACCGACGCCTGTAACTGTTCAGCTTTCTCGATAGCTTCATCGATGGTGCCAACCATGTAGAAAGCCTGCTCCGGCAATTCGTCGTGCTTGCCATCCAGAATTTCGCTGAATCCCCGCACCGTTTCCCGCGCCGGAACGTACTTGCCCGGTTGGCCGGTGAAGGGTTCCGCGACGAAGAAGGGCTGGGTCAGGAATCGCTGAATCTTGCGGGCGCGGAACACCGTGGTCCGGTCTTCCTCGGACAGTTCCTCGATTCCGAGAATGGCGATGATATCCTGCAGGTCTCGATAGCGCTGCAATACCTGCTGCACACCCCGGGCCACCCGGTAGTGCTCTTCGCCAACGACCCGGGGGTCAAGAATTCGAGCGAAGGAGGCCAGCGGGTCCACTGCCGGATACAAACCCTGGGCCGCCAGCGACCGTTCCAGGGACACCACCGCGTCCAAGTGACCGAAGGTAGTGACAATACCCGGGTCGGTGTAGTCGTCGGCGGGCACGTAAATCGCCTGGAAGGATGTGATGGAACCGGCCTTGGTGGAGGTAATCCGCTCCTGCAGCGCGCCCATCTCGGTGCTCAACGTGGGCTGGTATCCCACCGCCGAAGGCATACGTCCCAGAAGCGCCGAAACTTCCATACCCGCCAGAATGTAGCGGTAGATATTATCGACGAAAAGCAGCACGTCCTGATGTTCTTCTTCGCGGAAGTACTCGGCCATGGTCAATCCGGTCAGGCCAACGCGGGCGCGAACCCCGGGTGTTTCGTTCATTTGACCGAACACCAACACCGTGCTGGCCAGCACCCCCGATGCCTGCATCTCACGCCACAGGTCGTTACCTTCACGGGAGCGCTCACCAACGCCGGCAAACACCGATACGCCCTGGTGAACTGCGCCAATGTTGCGGATTAGCTCTTGAATAATGACCGTTTTGCCCACTCCAGCGCCGCCGTAAGCGCCCACCTTGCCGCCTTTGGGGAAGGGAGTGATCAGGTCGAACACCTTGATGCCGGTCTCCAAAATCTCGACGGTGGGATTCTGGTCTTCAAAAGCCGGAGCCGGGCGGTGGATTGGCCAGCGCTGGGCTGTTTCCACCGGGCCCAGGTTGTCCAGAGGGGTCCCAGTCACGTCGAACAACCGCCCCAGCGTTTCTTTACCCACGGGCACCATCAATTTTGCGCCGGTGTCGGTCACTTCAGCGCCCCGAGCCAAGCCGTCGGTGGATCCCAGGGCCAGACAGCGAACCCAGTTGTTGCCAATGTGCTGTTGGACTTCCAGCACCAGATTCACCCCATTATTGTCCATTTCCAGCGCGTCAAACAGGCTGGGCAACTGGTCCGGTGGAAACTCTACGTCCACCACTGTGCCGATAATCTGAACTATTTTCCCTGCGCCCATAAAAATTGACCTCCACCGGGATTGGACGGCGGGCTAACCCTCAAGGGCCATTCGCCCGCCCACCAAGTCTAGAAGTTCGTTGGTAATGCTATCCTGGCGAAGCTTGTTCATCACCAGGGTCAGTTCTGAGGATAGAGAGTTGGCGTTGTCGGTTGCGCTGCGCATTGCGACCATTCGGGCCGCCTGCTCGCTGGCCACAGCCTCCAGTATGGCATGGTACACCTCCATGTCCACAAACTGGGGCACTAGGGTACCCAACACCGTAGCGGCTTCGGGTTCGTAGATATAGTCCGCTTTCTTCGACCCGCTCAATGGAGCCGGGTCCATCGG
>JACZRM010000213.1 GCA_022576105.1 Chloroflexota bacterium
CCCGCGGAGTGCGTCTATGACAGCACCAATGAGGGCACCAACAAAGCCTTGGGCCGGCCCACCAAAGAAGCTATCTCCCTGCTTCGCAACAAGTATTCCCAGCGGTACGTGGGTTCCCTGGTGGCCGATTTCCACCGGAACCTCTTGAAGGGCGGAATCTTCGCCTATCCAGCCGACCAGAACCGTAAGGATGGCCGCCTTCGGCTGATGTATGAGGCGAACCCCCTGGGCTTTGTGGCCGAACAGGCCGGCGGGGCCGCTTCGACCGGCTATGAGCGCATCATGGACATTGTTCCGGAGCAGTTGCACCAGCGGACACCCCTGATCTTGGGCAACAAAGATGTCGTTGAGGAAATGGTATCGGTAATTAAAGACGGCTAGCACCCTTGCTTGGCAAAAGGCGTACCTGGGATAATACAGTGTGGAGAGGTGAGCTATGGATAAGCAACGACTAGTACAGACCGCCCGGGCGCTGGTTGCCGAGAAAAAAGGTATCCTGGCAGCCGACGAAAGCGCCGGTACCATAAAAAGACGGTTCGACACCATAAACGTGGAGTCCACTGAAGAGAATCGGCGTAACTACCGGGAGATGCTGTTCCGCACCGCTGGGATCGCCGATTTTGTCAGCGGAGTTATCCTGTTCGACGAGACTATTCGCCAGGCGGGCGCCGACGGGACTCCGCTGGTCAAGGTGCTGTCCGACCAGGGCATTATCCCCGGGATCAAGGTCGACAAGGGCGCCGTGCCCCTGCCCAGCGCTCCCGATGAGTTGGTGACGGAAGGCCTGGACGGGCTGCGGGACCGCCTCAAAGAATACGCTGAACTGGGCGCAGGCTTCACCAAATGGCGGGCCGTGATCACCATCACTGACGATATCCCCACTTCCTACGGATTGGCCGCCAACGCCCACGCCTTGGCCCGGTTTGCGGCACTGAGCCAAGAAGCCGGCCTGGTGCCCATCGTAGAACCGGAAGTTCTACGGGACGGCGACCACAGCATCGAAAGGTGTCTTGAGGTAACCGAAGAAACTTTGCGGGAAGTATTTGACCAGTTGGCCCAGCAGAAAGTTCTTCTCGAAGGGATGCTGCTGAAGCCCAGCATGGTGATCTCCGGCGGGGCGGCAGAGCAACGGGCCAAGCCAGAAGATGTTGCCAAGCAGACCCTTGAGTGCTTCAAGCGGGTGTTGCCTTCGGCGGTCCCGGGAGTGGTGTTCCTGTCCGGAGGCGAACCGGACAACTCGGTAACGGCCAATCTCAACGCCATCAACCAGAAAG
This sequence comes from Chloroflexota bacterium, assembly GCA_022576105.1. The sequence continues at coordinate 1,275 of JACZRM010000213.1, forward strand.
CGGCCAAGCTGGGAGCGCCCTGGCAGCTCAGCTTCTCCTTTGGCCGAAGCCTGCAGGGAGCGCCATTGGCCGCCTGGGCGGGAAAATCGGAGAACACGGAAGCCGCCACCCTGGCCTTTTACACCCGGGCCCGGCTCACCAGTGCGGCCCGGCAGGGCAATTACGAACCGGAAGATTAGGAGATTTCCGCCGCGTTCTGCTGGAGCAATTCACCTTCCGCACCAGGCATGGATTTTTGTAGCAGAGCACCGGCAAGCAGCATAATTCTAGGTGTGATTTTTGGTTTGGGACTATAATGGGACAACCTGCCAAGCACAACTTCCTATTGACTTGTCAACTATATAATGATGAAATTTGGGCTAGTAGCAGCTATAAACCATTGCTGTCGTCTCGTCCAGAACGATGACCTTCCTTGTCTAATATAATAGGTGCAACCGCCCGGCCGGGGCGGTTTCATTGTTTGAGGGCGTTTTGAGAGAATAGAGTGGCTGACAATTATCCGAATGCACATTTCTTACCATCTCAACGATCTAGGGATGCGGTTGCAGAACAGAATTTAACAGTACAAGATGCGATAGATGTCCTGTAATCGGCAAATGCTAAATGGCAGGGCCATAGTGAAAACCAGTGGTGGCATCGGGGGAAGACGAAGGCTGGAATCGAAATCAAAGTGCTGATTGAAGACAGTGGAGCGGGGATTGTCAGAATCATCACCGTACGTGACATTCAAGGAGGTGGATAATCGTGCGAGTTACATTCTATCCAGACGAGGATGCACTTTACATCGGGATATCCGAGAAAGAATTCTCTTATGGGAAAGATTTAGACGAATTTAGACATCTCAACTTCTCGGAAGACCATGAAGTGATAGGCGTAGAATTTTTATCAGTTAGTCATGGAGTCGACCTTAGTAACATCCCAGAAGATCTTAAAGCTGCGATAGAGCCCATACTTGCGGAAAGAGACGTAAAACTTTTCGCGTAGGTAAGAGAGCCTAATCCAACGAATGTAATGCTTCGATATCCCAATAAAAAGGCCCTGGAGTTAATCCAGGGCCTTTTTATTTAAAGCAAACTTTGCTTTGAGCGCCAACCCTAAATCACGCCGTGCCGCTCAAATATGCGGGCCAGCTCGGCCACTCCGTCGTAGTTGGTCTGGGCATCGGGGTGCCCATAGCACAGGCGAGCGCAGTTGGCACCCTTACCCTCCGGCGAGAACATGGTGCCGTTGTAGTAGCCCACCCCTTCCTCAAAAGCCTGGTCTTGTAGGCTGGCCAGGTCGGTACCTTCCGGGAACTCCAACCAGATATACAGTCCACCATCGGGCTTGACCCATTTGGCGGAATCACCAAAGTTCTCGCCCAATGAGGCCAGCATCGCATCCCGCTTGACCCGCAGAGCTTCGTTTTGCTCGTTGATGTGCTCGTACATATGTTCCTTCAGGTACTCCTGCACCGCCAGCGCCGCGAACTGATTGACCCCGCCCCCGCCCTTGAAACTCATGGCCCGCTGTCTGACTTCGGGAGGCGCAACCATATACCCCAGCCGCATGCCGGGGGCGATTATCTTGGAGAAGGACCCCACATACAGCACCTGCCCGGTATCGTCCATGGAATGAAAGGACGTAACGTCTTCCCCTTCAAACCGCAGGTCAACATAACAATCATCTTCTAAAATGGGGACACCCTGTTCCAGGGCAATATCCAGGGTCTGCCGGCGGCGCTCCAGAGTCATGGTCCAGCCCATGGGATTTTGCAGCGTGGGAATAGTGTAGAGGAACTTGACCTTCTTGCCCTGGCTCTGTGCCAGCTTGATGGCGTCCGTCAACGCCTCCGGTATAATCCCCTGGTGGTCGCACTTGACCCCTCTAACGTCGCCGCCCCACAGGCGCATCTGGCGCAGGGTGCCCAGGTAAACGAACTCTTCAGTGAGAATCACGTCGCCGGGATCGGTGAGGGCCTGGATCAGCATGGCGATGCCCTCTCCGGAGCCGGCGGTCAACACTATGTCATCTACGTCGACTTTCATGTTCCGGTCCCGCTCCAGTTTCTCCGCCACCAACTGTCGCAGCGACGGCAATCCGGCCGCAACCGGATAGTAGGCCAGGTCAAGGCCTTCCCGGTCCAGCGCAGTCTTCAGCGAATCGACCAGGCCTTCCAGAGGCAGGGTTTCCGGGGCGGGGTAGGCCACCGCAAAGTCGTACTTGGCGTTACGGTTGGCCCCTCGGGCGGTAACCGGGGCATGGGCGGAGAAGAAACCATCATAGTTAAACTGCGGTTTACTGGCCATGTTCAATACCTCCTGTTTGATACCTCCGGCGGGTTGGTTCGGGACGTTAAATACCCGAACCTGGGTTGTTTATCCCAACCCAATGTCAGTGAAAAATCAAGTTCCATAAATCCAGTATGCGAATGGCCTGGTAGCCCTGAGCCCTTCGGCCCAGCCTGTCCCTTCGATGAACTCAGGGCAGGCTCTGAGCTGGTCAAAGTGGCTCAGGACAGGCTAGGGTCTAAACACCTTGGTATCAGAACCTTTCGAGTCATACGTCCTGACCGAAATTTTT
>JACZRM010000214.1 GCA_022576105.1 Chloroflexota bacterium
CAACATCCCATTCCCATCGCATGAAGGCCCGCATGCCCATCAGCAATCCAGCCTCATTGCAAGCCACGCGAACCAAAGAAGGCCCAAAGTGGTTGTTCAGGTGCTTCCACTGCCACATTTCCGGTGTTCGCTGCAAGAGCGGCGACTCGCCCAGGGACAGTTTCAGCAATTCCAGAACGTTGGATTCATCCTCGGGTCGATAGCTGCGGGTGCTATATGCGGACGCAGTTTGGAGCATTACAGTATTCCCTTTTCCGCCAGCACCGAAGAATAGATTGCTTCGGTGCTTTTCACCATGCGCTCCACGCTAAATTGGTCGCGCACTTTTTGCGCCGCGTTCGCCGACAAACGCCGGCGCAGCTCCGGGTTATGGAATAAAGTCAGAATCTTCTCGGCCAATTGGGCTGGATCTAAAGGGTCAATCAGCAGGCCGTCAACTTCATCGTCAATCGCCTCAGGAACGCCACCCACCCGGCTGGCAACCACCGGGCGTCCCAGCGCCATTGCCTCCAGCATGGCTATCGGTAGGCCTTCGTAGAGCGATGGCAGGACAAACACATCGGCGGCGGCGATAATTCGGGCGGCATCAGGCCGGAAGCCAGCGAAGACAACCGTTCCCTCCAGCCCCAATTTCAGGGCCTGAGCCTTAACTTCTTTCTCCAAAGGCCCTTGTCCCACCAGCAAGAAGGTGGTCTGGGGTTCCTGGTCCACCACTATACGGGCAGCACGAATCAGGTCCTCATGGCGCTTCTTGGGAGTGAAGTTGGCGACATGCACCACCAATTGATGGCCCTCTGGAATTCCAAATTCCCCGCGGAGACCGGCCAGGTCTTGGGAAACAGCCTCCAGATGGTCGGTGTCAACGCCGTTCAAGATGGTGCTCAATCTGGGCCTGCCGTTGATTTTGTACCGACGCCGGATTGATTGCTCCACCTCTGCCGAAACCGCGATGACGGCATCGTTATAACCAAAGGTAAGGCGGTTGGCGGCGGCGGTTAGCCAATGGTAGCGCTCCCACAGATTGTGCTCGGAATAGACTACCCCTTTCACCGGCGCCATTTTGCTGGCCAATCGACCCAGTATGCCGGAATAGGGCAGGTGAACGTGCAGCAGGTCAACCTCTCGGTCCTTGAGCAGACGGACCAGCCTGGGAATAATCATGGCGTCATAGGGTTTGCTGTGGTTCAGGCAAAAAACCGGGACACCAGCTTCCTCAAACGCCGGCACCAGGGCGTTCTTCCAGGGCAATAGATAGGCCACCTCATAATCAAAGCGCTGGCTGTCAACGTGGGGTATGGAGAGCTGCAAGAGTTTCTCAGCCCCTCCAATTCCCAGCCCCTTAATCAGCCACATCACTTTCTTACGATTGCCCATTCCCCTTCCTCTGGAACGATTCTGTTTGCCGGGTACAGTGAGTGCGTCGGTGGCCGGATTCGGACGGCGAGGTACTGAGAATCCGCCGGAACAACTCCTGGTAGTCATCAGCAATTTTGTGGATGTCGAAGCGTTCCCGACAACGATCCCGGGCCGCTGCGCCCATCAGGGTGCGCTGTCCCTGGTCCCGGCACAACCAAGCCAAAGCTTCGGAGAACCCGGCCTGGTCTCCCGGTGCAGCCAGCAGACCGGAAACACCGTGGTCTACCACTTCAGCCACGCCACCTACGTTGAACGCCACCGAGGGTAATCCGGCCAGACCCGCCTCAATCAACACGGCTGGCATTCCTTCCGTCTTGCTGGGCAACACAAACAGGTCTGAGCCTGAGAGCAATTGGGGGACGTCGCTGCGCCGGCCCAGGAAATGAACCCGGTCAGCCAAACCCAGTTGCCGGGCTTGCTGCTGCAGAGGCTCTCGCAATGGCCCTTCCCCCACCAGGACCAGGTGGTTTTCGATCCCATTGGGTGAGAGGTCACCCAGAAGGCTCAGAAGATCAGCGTAGCCCTTCTCCTGGGACAGGTTCCCGACCGAAATCAGAACGATACTCGATTCGGGAATTTCCAGTTCCTGGCGCACCTGCGCCCTGGCCGAGGCCTGGTTTACGCCCTGAAAGGCTTGGGCATCTACTCCGTTGGGTATGACGGTAACCCGGCTCGGCGGCAGGCGGTAAACATTCATGAAATCCCGCCCGGTGTACTGACTGACCGATACAATTGCATCCATCCGCCGCAAAAACAACCGGTTAACGCCGACCTTGACCGGGGAGTTAGCCCAGATGCTGGCCGTGCCGATATTTCGGTAAATAGTGGCGGCTTTCCGGTAAAACACGCTGGCGCAAGCACTGTACTTCAAAGTGTCGCTGCCGTGGGCGACCAGAATATCCGGGCTAAATTCCTTTATTGCCCGCAAAAGACGGCGCAGTATTCCCGGGTCCAGGCCCAAACGCCCAAGAGTCCCAGGACGGTGGTCCAGCCGGAACATTGGCAGGTCTCCAACCGGCAGGCTCCGATTTCGTCCGGGGTAGAGGGTGCATATTCCGTTGTCGAAGACCCCATTGCCCTCAATATGGGAGGCCAACTCCACAGCAAACACCTCGGCTCCCCGGGGCTGGTCGGAATGAATCAGGTGCAGAACTCGGTATGATGTAGACATCTACCTTCTCGGCTAACAGATAGCACGTTGCAGGGTGTTGGCGTTAGAACGAGTAGGCTTCATCTGGGCCGAGAACCAAATCGTAGAATTCCTCAAGATGTCTAATGTTTTGGTTTATGCTGAACCGTTCCGCCGCGATTTGTTTGCCCCGCTCGCCCATCAGGCGGGCCCGATCCCGCTCCCTTCCCAATTGAATAATGGCTTTGGCTAGAAAAGCAGGTGATTGAGAGGGAACCAAGACGCCAGATTCCCCATCTTCCACCACTTCTGGAATAGGACCTACTTTTGAAGCAACGCATGGCCTGCCTGCACCAGTCGCCTCAATTAATGCCCCTCCCAGGCCTTCAAACAGCGAGGGAAATACAAACACATCGGTGAGTTCCAGAAGGTTGCGCACATCACCACGGTGTCCCAAGAATATGACTTGTTTTTCTACGCCTAAATCGCGGCACAAAGAGGTTAGTGACTCTTGCAACGGGCCTAATCCCACGATAAGCAGGCGGACATTGGGGAACTGTTTAATTATCTCCGGCATTGCCTGTATCAAGTATTTCTGACCCTTTTGAGGATACAACCGGGCCACGTTGAGCAGCACCGGATAGGTGTCTTCAAGGCCCAATGTCCGCCGTAATTCTCCGGTATTTTCAGAAAAACCTGGATCATTCCAGTTAGGATCCAACGATCGGTAAATGACCTTGAGCCTGTTTCCATGCAACCCGTAGGTTCTAATAGCCGACTCTTTCACCGCATCAGAAATCGCTATGCTCCTCTGGTGGCAGGAACGAATGGTCAGGCCCCACAGCTTCATAGTCACCATGAGTTTGAACCTGTTGATATTGGGATTATCAACTAAACGCTCTTTCTCTGCGCCGATGTTACACAATGTGCTCACCACTGGTACACCGCAGAGCCGACCGGCAATCCCGCCGACAATGTCGGCATCAAATAGACTGGTGTGTATCAAGTCGATTTTTTGGGAGCGAACCAGAATGCACAGTCGGTAAATAGCTTTGAGCCACTGAAGCTTGCCCTTGCACTCCAAACTGAAGACCGGGATTCCTTGCTCCGCAGCTTCTAGGGCCAAATCCCTTGGCTTTTCCACGCAGCATAGCAAGTTCTCAAAGCGATTATTATCGAGCGCCTTGACGTTTCGGATAAGCTGATGCTCAGCGCCACCGCGGTTACTGAGATGAATCGTTAGATGTAAAATTCGCCTCACAGATATCATCCTCAATTATTC
>JACZRM010000215.1 GCA_022576105.1 Chloroflexota bacterium
GTCCGCGCTGGTTATCGGCGTACCCATTACCTTCCTGCGGGTCTCGCGCCTGCGGTGGTCGGTTTTCCGGCCTTCCCGTACGGTTGCCTCGGTGCGTGTGATTTTCAGGACGTCCACCGTTGCGTTGGTGCTGTGCTGGCTGTGGCTGCTTCGGAGTCTGCTGCGAGAATTGGGCCTCCGGAGAGAATCCCGCGTAGTCGAACCCGGGCAGGGTTCGCCGCTCGATGCGGGTTTTCATTGCTCTTTCCACCGCCCGGACTATCGCGGCATCGTTGGGGGTGGCCAAGGTGAAGGCCTCGCCGGTGTGCAAAGCCCTCCCTGTCCGTCCGATGCGGTGGGTGTAGGCGTCCACGGTGTCGGGAATGTCGAAGTTGATTACGTGGCTGACCTCAGAAACGTCAATGCCATGGGCCGCGATGTCGGTCGCCACCAAAAAGTCGTATTTGCCCTCGCGGAATCCATCCATGGCGGCCTGTCGCCGATTCTGGGACAGATTTCCCTGCAGTTGTGTTACTCGAAAATTGTTGGCTTCCAGCTCCTGCGCCAGGGTGCGCGCGCGGTGTTTGGTGCGGGTAAAGATTACCACCTTGCCGGTGGGAGTCTGTTGCAACAGGGACAGCAACAGTTTTCGTTTGAGTACCTCGGGCACCGGGTACAGCGCGTGGGTAACGGTGTGCGCTGGAGCGTTGGCGTTGATCTGAACGGTGACCGGAGAGTTGAGGATACTCTGAGATAGTTGACGGATTTCCTCAGGCATAGTCGCCGAGAAGAACAGGGTTTGGCGCTGGGTGGGCAGCCGTTGCAGCACCCGCTTCACGTCGGGCAAAAACCCCATGTCGCACATCGTGTCGGCTTCGTCCAGCACCAACACTTCTACCTGACGCAAGTCAATATTGCCTTCATTCAGGTGGTCCAACAAGCGGCCCGGACAGGCCACCATTATCTCTGGTCCCCGACGCAGCGCCGACAACTGAGGCGCCTTGCTGACTCCTCCGTAGATGGCCACGCTTTTGACACCGGTGTGCCGACCCAGGTCAACACTGGCCTGATGAATTTGTTCAGCCAATTCCCGGGTGGGGGCCAGAATCAGAACGCGGACTTTGCGGCTAGGGTTCTGGATCAGTCGCTGGAAAATGGGCAGGAGAAAGGCCGCGGTCTTGCCAGTGCCGGTCTGGGCCAAGCCCAGCAGGTCCTTTCCCTGGAGGACCACCGGAATGGCCTGCTCTTGAATTGGGGTAGGGGTGGTGAACCCGGCCGAATCTACTCCGGCCAGAATACTGGGGTCAAGGGAAAATTCATCAAAACGCACTTAGAGCACTCCTTAGGCTCCACAGAGCCAAGCAACACTCTCAGCCCGATGATAGTTGGGGAAAATTTGAAATCAGCCGGGGCTAACCGGGGGAGTTCAGCCTCTCTAAGTATATCAGGGGCCGATTAACCCAGCAAATCCTTGACGTGACGATTAACCAGCAGGAAAACGAACTTTACCGGTAATTTATGCCGTTGATAATCGTAAGCTCATACTGTTGGCGTTAGAATTCCATTCGTCTCGCGTCGGATTAGTCTCAGGCGTTAGCCTTTGCCAACCAATACGCCGCAACCCGCACACCCCGGTCGTTTTGCCGGCATCATTTGCTAACATCAATGGAATACGACAATGAGATGGGTCTAGCCGGTCGTCATTTCCCACAGGAAGGACACTCAGACGAGTGGCTCATCTTGGGCCGGAATTCGCCAAAGTTCCGACCCAGTCATCTTCGTGAAGGTCTAAGACTGGCGATGGGTAAGCCGGTGGGTGGGATTTCATGCTGGCCTAGATGCCAAGGTACCTGGGCTTGAGCAGATTGTCTGCTCTCGGTTATAGTAGTCGAGTGGCAATTGTGCACTGCGCACCCTTGCAGGATGAGACGGTTTAACTAAACAGCGTCGATGTGGAGCAAATCCAGTTAGTAGTTGATAGGAGGGAATCAGAATGCAGTTTGGACTTTTCGGGAGCGCTCAGGCCAGTCGGGGCGGCCCCACTGACGATAGCGGCGCTGGATTCCGAGAATTCGTAGAGCGAAATGTTGAGGCGGAGGCGCTGGGATACTGCAGCACTTTCCTGGTCGAACATCACTTTACCGGCTTTGGCCAGGTGTCGGCGTCGCTGAATTTGCTCACCTGGATTGGTTCTCGGACCAAGACGCTGCGGCTGGGCACGGCGGTCCTGGTGCTGCCCTGGCACAATCCCGTTTTGCTGGCCGAACAAATCGCCACCCTGGACCTCTTGTCCGATGGGCGTGTCGATGCCGGAATCGGCAAGGGCTACCGTCTCAGCGAATTCGATGGGTTCTGCGTCCCGATCGAGGAAGCGGAAGCGCGCTTTGAGGAATGCCTGGAAGTAATGATGAAGGCTTTGACCTCGGAGACTCCCTGGTCGCACCAAGGCGCCTACTGGAAATTCAACGAAGTGGTAGTCGAACCGCCCAGCGCCCAGCGGCCTCACCCGCCAATCTGGATGGGAGCCGGCAGTCCAGCGTCCATCAAGCAGGTCGCGGAACGGGGCTTCAATATGCTGCTGGGGCAATTCGACTCGCATGAACTGATCGCCGAGGAGATAGCCCTCTTCAAGTCGGAAGTCGAGGCCCGCGGCCGCACCTTCGACCCCATGAGCGTGGGCGTGGCTCGCTCCATCAATATCGTCGACTCCGCCGCTGAGTATGATCAGGCGATTGAAGCCCGAATGGCCGGACGCCGCCGGACCCAGCAACTAGCTCGCCGACCTAACTTTGTGGACACGCGTGAGCAGGCCGAGCAAGGGACTATGTATGGATCGCCGGACGAGATCAGCGCCGGGCTCCAGGATCTTCGCGACGTGGGAGTTGAATACGTGCTGCTGAACAGTCCGGGCGGGATAAAAACCTTGCGCCGCTTTGCCAAGGAAGTTATGCCCAAGTTTGTCGGCGACACGAAAATTGCTAATCCTGCCGGGTAGCCCCTGGATTAGTCAGTCCACCCGTCCGTCCCACTGTCGATACCGATGAGAAATTGGGCCGATATTTTCGACGCCGCATAAGTCGGGTTGGTGTATCGATGCGTTGTGTGATAATCGTTATTGGCGGGTTGTTAGCCATACTCGCCGTTGCATGTGAAGGCGCCCAATCTGACGGTTCGGACAATCTGCCCGCAGAATCAGGCGCAGAGGCAAGTCAGGCTCCTGCGGACAACCCAAACATTGGGCTGAAGGCACTCCCGACCGAAACATCCGCATCACTACAAGTTATTGACCCTAGCCCAACCAATACACCCCAGCCTCCAATTATTCCGATCGCAACTCCGACCCGTGTATCTCAAGGTTCAACGATTATTAACCCCACGCCGACCAATGCCCCGCTGCCGACCAATACCCCGCAGCCTCCAATAGTTCCGATCGCCACCCCGACCCCGGTACCCCAAGCACCAACGATTGTTGACCCGACGCCGACCAATACTCCTCAACCTACTGCGATTCCTGCCACACCGGCATATTTAGAAATATCGGATCTTAGTGTGGCTTCGGGTAGCACCTACCAGGTGGTGGACGGCGGCTTGAACGCCGGGGCAACCGTCTACATTGACCGCGGCTACGCCTTCACCTCGGTTCCGTCCAGTGTCGCCGGTACCACCTACATCGTGACGGCCAACAACGACAAGCAGGCCAACCAGGCCAATTTCCTGTCCTTCTGGGTCGACCAAGATGTGACGGTGTTCGTGGCCTACGATTCCAGGGCCTCTTCCCTACCCAACTGGCTGGCTTCCTGGACTGATACCGGCGAGATTCTGGGCACTTCCGATGTTG
>JACZRM010000216.1 GCA_022576105.1 Chloroflexota bacterium
ATATATTAAAGGCGTAGTTCAAGCCAAACTGCCAGCACTGTCTGCGAATAATTATGGCGGTACGGAGGAAATTGTTTAAGTGAACCTATCTACTAGAGGTGGCGGATGAGAATTGGCCGGAAGCTCTGTGGTAGTCTGGGGTGCCAACAAGTACATTTTCTCTTCCCCGACCTACCGGAGGCACACCGCCTTAGTGGGGAAGTCGGTCATTCCATCTTCATTGCAGGTTTAGAGCAAAGAACAGAGTGGTGCGCACGATGTGGGGCCAAAGTATTGGTGCCATCATTAGACGTCTTATCTCTTTCAATACCACAATATGAAGACTGGACACTAGACGACTTGGATCAAGTGTTGGCCCGCACCTTGGGCCAGGCAGAAAACGACCTGGCGGGGACTGATCAATAAATAGTAAGCGGCAGTGCCTCAGGACCGCAGAAGCAGCGCCAGGCTGCCCCCGGAGATAGTCCCCGCAGAGGCCGAGGCGTAAATGGTTGAAACAGGGGTAATCACCTGGCTAATGTCTGACCACAAACCTAACAACTATAAATTGGAAAGGGGTAAATACGATGGCACCCACAATTGACTCACAAGTACATGCCTACGAGCGGAATAGTCCTGAGCGTCCTTGGAGCACAATCGTGCAGTGGCCGGATGAGGTCACCGGCGACGACATGGTGGCAGCGATGGACGCGGTCGGCGTCGATGGGGCTTTGCTGATTTCGCCGTTCAGTATGTATCGCTACGATGCCAGCTATGCCCTGGAGGTATACGCGAAGCATCCGGGCCGGTTCGGCTTGATCAAGCCATTTGATCCGCAGTCGGAAGCGGTCGCCGACGAGATCGCTGAGTGGGCCGGGACACCGGGTGTGGTCGGAGCACGCATTATGCTATCGGCCCAGCCCTTCGAAGCGGACGACCCGGGTCTCAATCGCATACTCGCCGCTGGAGCCCAAGCCGGTATTCCGGTGAATGTGATGTCTTCGGGCAAGCTGCCACTCTTACTTGAGCTGGCTCGCCGCCATCCAGAAACCCAGGTGGTCATCGATCATGTGGGTCTGGTCCAGCCTCCCGAGCCACCAGCGCCGCCAGAACCGTTCGCCGATCTGGCCGACGTGGTTTCACTGGCGGCATGCGATAACGTGGCCATCAAGATTTCCGGAGCCTGTACCCTGTCCCATCAGCCATTCCCGTACCCGGACATCTGGGAGCCTCTGGGCAAGGTATTCGGCGCTTTTGGCTTCGACCGATGCATGTGGGGCACCGACTGGACGCGCGCAACGAAGTTGTTGACCTACGAGCAGGGCGTTGAGGCGTTCCGGGTCACGGACCAGCTCTCGGATTCAGAGCGTTCTGCACTCATGGGCGGGACCCTTATGAAGATTTACAACTGGTCGCCGGACAGAGCTGGGTAGATTGGTAGACGATAGTGGGAAATCGTCAAGGCGCAGGCGACTAGCCTGCAATGAGCTTGGCGACCGTTAAAGGTGACCCAGATATCCGACTACCAGACCATCGGTGAGGAATCAACTTCAAGCTCCTATCGCTTTGTCATCGCTGGGTTGGTCTTGGTTGCTCACCTGGGTGTCGGAGTAAACTTCTTTGTTGTCTCTCCGCTGCTTCCCCTGGTAATCCAAGACTATGGTATTAGCAGCGCCACTGCCAGTCTGCTAATCGCCCTGGCATTGCTGGTTGCCGCCGCGTTTGGGCTACCCGGAGGAGCACTTATCGCCAGGCTGGGTCTGGGACGAGTGTTCACGCTGGGCGGGTTCATGGTGGGACTGCCGGTCTTTTCCCCAATAGCGCCTAACTATGAAACGTTGTTGGTATTGCGCATGGGCTACGGAATGGGCTTTGCGTTAATCCTTACCGCCACCGGCCCGCTGCTCATGCAATGGTTCTCTCGTAAGGAATTCCTGGCAATCACCAGCCTCAATACAGCGATTATCAGCCTGGGAATCGCACTTTCCGTGTCAACCGCCGCGCCAATCGCCGCAGTTATAGGATGGCAAAATACGCTGGGCATTTTTGGGGCGGTAGCGCTCTTGGGCGCGGTCGCCTGGGTCTTTTTTGGCCGGGCGGCGAAAGTAGCAACCGGCGGCGATGCCTCCCGTATCTCGTCCCGTGAATTGTATGGCGTTCTCAAAAACCGGGCCATAATGCTGCTGGTTGTGGCCGACGCCGGGGTTCTGGTCCAGTACACCGCGCTCACCAGTTGGCTGCCCACTTTCTACAATGAAGAACGGGGGTTTTCTTTGTCACAGGCGGGATTTGTGACGGGCCTGCTCCCTCTGGTGGGGGTTTTTGCGGTGCTGCTGGGTGGTTATCTTCCTTCTAGAATTGGCCACCGAAGGATGATATTCATAGTGCCCGGGGTCATGGTGGTACTGGGTGGCCTGGGTTCGTTTCTAGTTGGCAACGCGATTGGGATTTACCTGGCCATCATCTTGCTGGGCCTGGGGTCATGGTTATATGTGCCTCTGCTGCTTTCATTGCCGATGGAATTGCCGGGGATGACCCCGGAGAAAGTTGCAATTGTCTGGGGTTCCTTCGTAACTGTAGGCGGCCTGGGGATGTTTGTCGCCCCCATATTAGTGGGAATGCTGAGGGACCTATCCGGCGAGTTCTCCCCAGGATTTCTGCTCTGCGCCCTGGCCGGATGGTCGTTGCTGGCTGCCGGCATTTTCATGCCCAAGGACAGTCTGTAAGTCCTGATCTATGGGGAACCGGCAATGAATCTGGGCAATCGCATCTGGGAACCGATTCGCCGTCATTGCGAGCGAAAGCGAAGCAATCTCAAGTGGAGGTCGTCGCTGACGCTCCTCGCAAAGACCCCACGCAAGCCATATGAGAGGCCATTGCCCTATTGACTATAAGACGCCAGCTTGATTGCGCTAGGAGCATCAGGCATAATCCTGGATACGCGTTTGACAGTGCCAGCCAGCCAATTAGGAGACGGAACGATGGACTTTAGGCCTACTTATACCACTGAGCAGGAAGATTTCCGGAGAGAGGTGCGTGGCTGGCTGAGCGACAATGTGCCGGCTGGCATCGAACTTATTTCGCATCTCCTCGGCAGCAGACGCAGCATTGATCAACTTCATGCCCACCGCTCCAACCGTGGCTGCTACAGCAGCCACCGCCGTGATCATTGCCGATCGCGGTTGATCGTCGATCGCCGAAAGCTCGCCGAAATAACCTCCGGCCGGGATCGTGGCGAGCCTGATCTCGCGTCCCGATTTCGTGGCGTTGGCCACCTGAACCGCGCCACTGAGCACGAAAAAAACGTCGCGGCTGTTACTCTCGGGACCGACGACTTCTTCATGGCGCCGATATTTTCGCCGCCGGCAGCGTTGCTCCAGAAGATCCAGCTCGGCCGTGGACAGGCCCGAGAACAGCTCTATTCCGGCAAGCATGGATGGTTTCGTTTCGGCAACGACATCGTCTTGAGCAGACACGCCAGATCCTCCACCGGGCGAAGGCGGCCCACCACGACCGACAGCGGTCGCGTGGCACCGATCCGTCGTTGAGCAAGATAGTACGATCGGCGTCCCTTGGTATGAGGGGCCAGGCGCCCCGCTCAGGCGGCGAAGTCGCGGAGCACGGTGCCGGCGCGACCCCCGTCTCCGCCGATCACGCCGTAATGGCGCGTGTCCAAACGCCGGTCGATGAGCGCACCGCGCGTGCTGATCGGCTGAATCTCACCACCGTTGTTGCGCTGCATCGGCCTGGCGCGCTTCGCATCGGCCAACATCGCGCCCGCGTCGCCGTTGCCGTTGCCAGCCGGCGGCCTGCCCAAAACGAGGTCCGGCGTCGG
>JACZRM010000217.1 GCA_022576105.1 Chloroflexota bacterium
GCGAGGGCGCCATCTTGTCAAACTTGATCCCCTCGATGTTTCGGCCCGATTCCTTCAGCAGTTGCAGTAGCTTCATGGACGGCTCGGCCCAATCCAGGCCCACCAGCCGCTTTCCTGGGAAAAGGTCGGAAAGAGTGAGCAGGTAGCGTCCGGTGCCGCAGCCGAACTCGTAGATGTTGTCGACGTCCGATAGATACCACTTGAAGGAGTAGGTTGTCCCGATAGCCATCAGGTCTTTCAACAAGAACCCATTCTCGGGCACGATGAACCGCCCATCGTACCTGATGATATCGTACCGCTTGATATATTTTGGCAGCAGAGCGTCCGGGGAGACTCCTCGAGCCAGGCACATATCCAAGTTTTCCTGCCATCCCCTCTCGAAGGCTTTTTTTGTCCGAAGTAGTCCTCGACAGCCGGTTCTCCTGTATCAACTCGAGAATATGGAGAATGTGAGCGTCCCTTTCTTCTTGACTGGGCAGCCGGTAGCCGCCCTCAAGCCGGCCAATCATCGTGACGCATTCTTCCGGCAAATCATGCAGTGAGTGACCGAAGATCCCAGGAAAATCATCCGGTTGAATGGCTAGCGTCCGGTCTACTAGCATCGTTTACAGCCTAGAGCGCTGTGGGGTCCAGTCGGTTTCCACGGGAACGATCGATCGATGACCGGTTCCACGATGACCGTAAAAGGGCAGGGATTTGACCCGAACCAAATAGGAATACCTATCGAGTTCGGAGGCAGTGCCGTCGCCTCGGCGGACTCTGATGGCAACGGTTCCTGGACCGCGACTTTCAAGGTGCCCGCGGCGGCCACCGGAAAATATTCGATAACCGTTGGCGGGTCCAACACCGAGCTACACCTGACCATGGCGGTAATCCCAACGATCAGCCTAAAACGCCACGTGGGGAGCCCCCGGGAGTTGATTACCATTACCGGCCAGGGCTTTGCGGCTCAGGAGCGGGAAATTAAGGTGACCCTGGCTGACACGATCGTGGCATCGGACATCACCGCCGGAGCGGACGGCTCTTGGAGCGCTTCGTTTATCATTCCCGCTCTGCCGTCTGGAGCGTATCCGGTGGTGGCATCCGGTTCGGAGACCTCTCGCCCCGATATCCTCGAAGACACTTTCAACATCGGCCTGCATCTGACCCTGGGAACCGGTACCGGAATCCCCGGAACGGCGGTTGGCATCAGCGGCCGGGGATTCGGTAAAGGAGAAAAGGATATAACCATAACCTACGACGGTGTCACCGTTGCCAGCGGGGTTGTAGCGGATCGGCTGGGCACCTTCAGCACTACCTTTATAGTGCCCCCCTCCGGCGCGGGCCAACACGTGATTAAGGTCTCCAGCGCCACAGCGGACAACGACCTGGATTCTGAAATTGGTTTTACGGTAGTACCTGGCATAGCGGTTGAGATAACCAGCGGGCCGCCAGGTACTTCGGTGGATGTAAGTGGTTCCGGATTCACAGCCCGGAGCAACGAAATCACGATAAGCTACGATAACACTCCGGTGCTGACCGGCGTGGCCACCGACGCCGAGGGTGGATTTAGGATCTCCTTTATTATTCCACCATCACCAGCAGGATTGCACCAAATAACGGTCTCTGAGCCGCTGACCACCAGCGCCACCTCTCCCCAAAAAGGATTCAGGGTCATTCCTACCGCATCTCTGAGCGATCCCTTTGGCCATGTTGGTATGAACCTGGATGTAATTGGCCAGGGTTTTGAACCGGCAACCACGGTTACCATCACTTACGACAATCTAAAAAGGGCCGCGATTTTTACCGACCCCACCGGTAGTTTTCATTTGACTTTCCCGATCCCTGAGTCCAGAGGCGGGGAGCATTCAGTTAATGCCTACGACGAGAGGGGCAATAAGATTCAGCTGCCCTTCCTGGTGGAAAGCCAGCCGCCCTTGGCTCCCAGCCTCTTGTCCCCCATCAATGGAGAAAGCGGAGGCTGGTTTGGCGGGTTCCGCCCGACACCCAGCTGGTCCAACGTGGATGATCCCAGTGGGGTTACCTACACCCTGGAGATGGCCACCGATCCCCATTTCCTGAATCCCATCCTGATCCAAGAAAATCTGTCCAGTCCGGCTTACCTTCTTACCGAAGACCAGGGATTGCCCCGGGGCAACTATTACTGGAGGGTGAAAGCGACGGACCTGGCGGACAACGAAGGGCCTTGGTCCCCAGTGTTTGTAGTCCAGTCCGGCATTGTTCCTATCTGGATGTTGCCTGCTCTGGGGGTTTTGGTTGTGCTCGGTTCCGGGGGAGGCGCCTACACCTTTATCTACCGGCGCCGGTTGCAAGCCCGCCAAGGAACTATGTTGCCGGAGTTGATCCGAATAACCAAACCCGGTCCTATGGCCAGTTTGCCCATGCCTTCCGGGCCGCTGGCCCTGGGCCAGGGTCCCCTGCTGGCCCTGCCCAGTCCGGCGCAAACCGGCGGACCCCTGGTCAAAAAAGAGGCCAAACCGGCATCCGCCAAAACCCCATCTCTGGAGAGCCAGACCCAGATACGTCTGGTCAAGGACTTTGTCGGCTCCATTCCGGTGCTTCAGGTTTCCCACGACCTGGTGTGGCTGGAGCAACTGATCGAGGCAATGGATAAGCCGATGGACAATCCGGCGCGAGATATTTACGAGTGGGTGCTGGAAGATCAGATTAACGTCAGCTACCGGCCTCCCTGGAGCCAGCACCCGGCCTACCAGGTGCTGCTGGAAGTGGACAGCGCCCGGCCCCTGGTGGAGAGCCTGGACGCCTACACCGAGTCGGTTAACTCCTGCGCTGTGGAGGCCATGGAGTTGGTCTGGCGAATTCACGCCTCGCTGACGACGGCTTATCCTGTCGACAACCTGCAAGTCCGCCAATGGCGATTCGTGCACTCCATCGCCCAGAGCGCGGTAGGCTGGAGCCGGGGTCTCTACCTGGAGCACCCCACAGTCCGGGATTACTACTTCGAGGAGGAAACCGCCCCTTCCGGAGAGAGGATATTATCCTTGGTAGGCGGGGATAATACGGCCTTCCCCGGAGTGATTCTGACTGAGCTTAACGAGGTGGAAGCCCTGTTCTACCGCGAGGTGCATGTAGATTTGAGAAGGGCTTCCGCGCAGGACGAGCGGGTGCAACTGTTGGCAACCAGATTGGCGTTGACCGATGAGCAGCGGAACCAAGTGATTGCCCTGATCACGAAATTGAACGGCAAGCGCTAGTTCATCGTCCAGTTGGTTTTGGTGAAAGGTTGGCCACATCCACCCTTCTTATCCTCACAATGGTAAAGGTACTGGCCCGCTCCTCCTTGATATGGGAGAGTTGGAGCGTGGTGGGGTATGATACATGCGAGCCAGTTGACCGCAGTAACAAGCCAAGGGAATATCCCTATAATCTTCCGACGGCTGTGCCGGAATGTTCCAGACCAGAGCAATCAAAACCGGAGTAATCGCATCCTTATTCGAAGAAACCAGATTCTAAGATACCAGGCTCGGGGCAAACGGGGCGGGTGACCTGGGTAACGAACCCGCCGAACCAGGAACGAATGCTTCTCACCCAGGCTCTTAAGCCATCGTCCTGGCCCGAGGTGTCCGGACCAAAAAACCATGATAGTTGACGCCCACTGTCATATCTTTCCGGAAAGCTTTTCCCGGCGCCGGGCCGAGCTGGCGACCCAGGATGCCACCTTCGCCGCCCTCTTCTCCAATCCCAAATCGATCTTGGCCACCACGGTTGATTTGATCCAGGCCATGGATCGGGACGGGGTGGACCTGTCGGTGGTAATGGGCATGGGCTGGACCAGCCAGGAA
>JACZRM010000218.1 GCA_022576105.1 Chloroflexota bacterium
AGTCTGGTGGGCAGCCGCTGGTGGTGAGTTCCGATTTCATCGAGAGTCCCGACAAAATCGGACCGGTCTAACCGTGGCGAATGGACCAAACCGGACGGTCTGTGTGTAGGCCTGCGTCGGCCTGGTCAAGTGCGGTAAAATTCCCCTTGTATTGAATGCCCCTATGTTAGACCCGGATACACAACAGAGCTATATCCGATTGGCCCAAGAGCAGCCCAACCTGCTGTGCTCCCAGGCCCCGTTCCAGATATTGCAGGCCTCATCCTATGCCGGAGACGAACCGACGCCCTTTCTGCGGGACTTCTTCGCGGCCGGGTACGTCCAGCATCGATCAGAGATTTTCGGCCGTCGCATGGACTTCGACCAGGAGATCATCGACCGGGCGGTTTGCGTGCTTTGGTTTCGGGCCTGCGCCCTATACACCAGCCACCAGACCGGAGTGGCCGACCCCGACTGGGACCGGCCGTTTTTCTCCGATGAAGGCTTGTATGATTAGGCCACCCTGCATCGTCAATCTGACCTGGCATCCAGGCTATCCGGGGCGCTAAACACCCGTTACACGCGAAGAGAGCATCTTCAGCAGCAGATAGAACAAACTGTGTCCTGGTACTCTGCGCTAGCGACCTTCCCTGGAAAGGGCTCGGACCAGGGCGGCAAGAGCATCTTTATAGGTATCGGCATCCTCCCAATCTCGAAAGTCCAGCACCAGGCCTTCCTTCAATGTGGTGCAAAGCCGGTCATCCCTGCTGTACAACGTACCGTCGGCGGCCAGGACCACAATAGACCCGGACTGATGCCCGGCGGCCAACTCAGCAAAGTGCTGGCAGGTCTGGGGGATTTCCAGTGATTGAGCGGTACATAGCAGTACCAACCGATCATAATAGTTAGATTGGGCCAAGGTAATCTCGCCGGACTGGGCACCCTCTTCATCGTCGGCGGCAACGCTCCAACATGGAATTTGGGATGCCCTCAGACTGAGCTGGAGCCCTTCGGCCAGTTCGCGGTCTCTCGTCGATCCGATGATCAATACAGCGGGGTAATCGCGGGTAACTCCCACTAAGGAATCCTGGGCTGCGATCAATGGCGGCGCCACGCCGGCGCCTTCCAAGAAGGCCCTGGGTATGGACCCTCCTGACTTGGCCAGGGTATCCAATCCAATAGTGCTGGGCCCCAGGTGATGCGCCGTTTCCAATCCGATGACGTTGCTCAAGTCACAGTTAATGAACTTGGTTATCCCCAGCGTTACATTCTGAACAATTGCGCTTTCCAGGCACGGGTTGATCAGGTAGGCGTCCCTCAAATCGGCTCCGGTGAGATCGGCCATTACCAGAGATGTTGCGGTGATATTAGCGCCTCGCAGGTTCGCGTGGCTCAAATTGGCCCACGACAAATCCGCGGAGGAGAGGTTGGCCCCCGACAGATTTGCGCCTTCTAAATTGGCATAGCTGAGATTTGACGAAGACAGGTCGGCGCCGGTCAAATCGGCTGACTTGAGGGTGGCGCTGGAAAGATTGGAGCGTACCAGAGAACAGCCGGCCATACCCGCTCGGGTGAAAGTAGCGCGAGAAAGATTCGATCGCGAAAGATAGGCCGAATGTAGTTCGGCTCCTTCCAAATGTGCCTGTCTCAGATTGCAACCGGTGAGGTCGACCCTAGCGAGGTCGTCGTAGGACAGATCGGCCCCAGCCAATTTGACGCCGCTCAAGAACGCTCCAGAAAGATCAAGTTTGGCCCGCCCGTAGACGAATTCAGGCTCGAAGTTCTCGCTGGTAGAGCGGTCTTCGAGTTGGTAATTCAGACTGTGACGAACTGGATTAGGGTTTGGGATCCGGTAATTTGATTCCCGCCATCGGGCTATCGCGTTGGCGCCGGACCTGGCTAGGGCTATGTGCTCAAGGTCAGCCAAAGCGCCTCCTGAATTTAGAATTTAAACCGCAATTAGAACTTGGTTGGCGTTGCGGCGTACTTCGTTGATGCCGCCATTCCCGCGTGCCTGGGCGACGACGCCTAAATCGGCAACGCTTCCTCGGTCCGCTCCGCCGGCAACTCCACGCCAAAGGCATTGACGTTGAATGCCAACATGGAATAGCAGCCCAAGAGAGTAGTCAGCTCGACCAAGCCTTGAGCCCCGAACTGGGCCAAGGCGGCATCGAAGGTAGCCTGATTAACCCGGCGGGTGCGGAAAAACTCCCGGCCTTAATTTACCACGGCGGACTCATCGGAGGCCAGGCTGGGAAGCTCCTTCTTATCCCGCAGAGCGTCGACAATGTCATCGCGCAGTCCAGCCGCCCTGGCTGATGGTGCATGGGCATTCCAGATGTACTGGCAGTCGTTCTCGCGCGCCGCCAACAGCATGCCCAACTCCCTGACCCTTGGCGCAAGTGACGAACTCTCACCCCGCAAATATGCCGCCAAGCCCAACGCGCGTTTCGCCACTTCCGGGGCATTGAGAATAACAGAACCGGGTCCACCGGTCGGCACTCCGCCGCGTTGTTGTACCACTTCGTCAAATGCGGCCCGCTGGTCTTCGGCGATGTTTTCTCTAGTTATAGCAGGCGTACGCGCCATTTTATACTCCATCTTTGGTGCAAAGTTATGTTGACTTTGAACCTCCGTAACTTTACAACAAGCTCCACGGGTTTGATAGTGCGTATTTGGCCGACCGCGGGTGCGCCTTGGAAAGAGGCGAGTCTGACGATGCACAATTGGGCAGCGCAATGGGCTGGGATATGGCGGCGGTCGCGGAGCGACCGGGCCAGAGCTCAAGCACAGCAGTTCAGACCTGGGCAAATTTCCGGTTCAACCATTCCTTACATTCTGTATTGATACCGGCTATCACCAAGGTGGACAAATCAACTCTCTGATATTACTATTCCACTCTGTGGCCAGCTAGCGGCAGCGGCCGGGGCATACCAGCTATTTCGGAAGCTGGACCGACCATCCACGGTGCGAGAAGGGGGCGCCAGCGGAAGGGCTGGAGTTCATCGCGGTGGCCGCACGGCCCGACCGGCCGCCGGCTACCAATCCGAAGCCGGGCCTGCCCGGAGCGTATTGAGAGAACCCCGGTAGTCCATGCCTGGCCATTATCGGAAATGTAGGGGACACAGAATTTAGATAATGTATCAGTCTGGCATCCCAGAACTGGACTTGGTCACACCGGCGCAGGCCGGTGCCCAGATACAATCGCAAATCAGAGGCTCTGATTGATTCTGGCTTGCGCCGGAATGACGAGAACTAAACTAACACACTACCAGAATTTAAGGGGGTTCAAGGAGGTTCCATGAAATATGACGTTGTAATTATCGGCGGGGGAGCGGCTGGTTCCGTGCTGGCCGGCAGATTGGCTGAAAACGCGAATACCTCCGTTCTGTTGTTGGAAGCCGGCACGGATTATCCTGATCCAGCCAACCTTCCGGACGAAATAAAGTTCGGCGGCACCAGATATGCCGAATCCCCAGACTCGGAACACAACTGGGCCCTGCGGGGAACCATCACCGAGGAGCAAGGGGAGATCCACGTGGCCCAGGGCAAGGTGATCGGGGGAGGGTCGTCCATCAACGGTCAGGCAATGCAAAGGGGATTACCCGAGGATTTTGACTCCTGGTCTTCTCTCGGCAACGATGAATGGTCTTATGCCAAAGTACTGCCTTACTTTAGAAAGTCGGAGAATGATCTCGACATTCGGGATGATTTCCATGGAACGGAAGGACCAATGCCAGTAAGGCGCCGTCAGTCAGGTCCCTGGCCCGACATCCAAAAGGCCTTCCATGCAGCCTGCTTGCAGGCT
>JACZRM010000219.1 GCA_022576105.1 Chloroflexota bacterium
TTCAGCACCGGAGTTCCCGTGACGGTGCTTGAGCTGGTGCAGACCATTCTGGGTGTAATGGACCAGACGCATCTGGTACCCCAAGTATTGAACGAAGCCAGCAATGAGATTCTGGAACAGACCTTAGATTGCACCAAGGCCAGAGAGCTTCTAGGTTGGCGGTCTGAATACACCCTGGAAAACGCCCTTAGGGAAACGGTTGAATGGTACCGCCGCTGGCAGGAGAGAACCGGTGGTCTGGTAAAAGGCCTATCCCGTTCAGCCTAGTCGTACCGGCCGGGCTGCATTTGCCCTATATTCACCCAACTGATACATCATCGAGATTCGGCTTCACGCATATTTCTCGTTGCTGGCTTTAGGATCACGATTGCCATACCGCCAATGGTCCAACGTAGTTGGCCTGCATTTGGAGGCAAACTACTGCTGGCCGAGATCGGCGAAATCCTAGTGGGTTTGTTCCGGCGCCCTGGCGATGTGTTGGGCCCACTTGATACTGGGCGCCAGTATCGACTTGATGGGATTTAGTGCGGGTGTAGATTCAAGGTCAACCTGGTTCCAGAGAAATTCTTTGATAGGTGTGCCCAATTGGAAGGAGTGATCGAGCAGCGAACCGCCGTTTCCCGGTCGAATTTTGGCGGTATCTGGCCTTCGCTGTGGGTCCTGGCCATCACGATTGTCCTGATTGGGCCAATAATGGCCATCGGATATTACACTCTGAACGTTGCCGAGGCTTCATCGGAGTTCCTGCCCCGATTCCGAGTACCCTGGTTTGCCGAATCGGTCATCTATTACCACATGGACTACGCTAAGAACTCGGATGAATATAACGACGTTATTTTCTTGGGTTCCAGCGCCGTCATGGCCGGTCTGCACACCGCAGCCTTCCAACAACAAACCGGGTTAAGCGCCTATAGCTTTGGCACCGTGATAAATCTGGGTCCTGACGGTCAACTGGAAATGTTCAAGACCTATCTAGCGAACCATCCAGCTCCCAGGCTGCTGGTGTACATGGCCTTCCCCAGAGACATAGGCGATGAATTTATCGATGACGTGGTGCTGCGAG
This sequence comes from Chloroflexota bacterium, assembly GCA_022576105.1. Next base: position 1,064 of record JACZRM010000219.1, read on the forward strand.
GACGCTTCTCCCAGGTATACGGAGTTGACCTGGAAACCCAGACCCAGGATGCGCCGATTGGCGTTCAGGACTACTACACTGAGGGTTTCTGGACAATTTATGGGCTGGTAAAAGGTGGAGCCGTGCATCCCTACGATGCCCCCAGAGGAGGCCGCCCTACCCACCGAGAGACCGGCCCCAGCCTGCTGCAGGAAAAGGGATGGCAGCAATACCCACAGGCCAGGATCCTGAATTTGCAATATCTGGAAGAGTTAGAAGCCTTCACCATCTCGGACTGGTACAGCAAAAACCTGCTCCAAATGGCCAAATATGCCAGGAGTCAGGGTATCGGGTTTATGGTCTACATGATGCCGGTCCCCAAGTTTTCCGTCGTTATCGACGATAGTCCGGTCGTTTCATGGGCGGCGGATTTCAAGTCGAAGTTCCCGGAAGCGGATGTCGCAGGCCTTCCCATCGAAATATATGAGCATCAGTTGTGGGGCAATGGGTTTCACCTTAACCTGGCCGGCGCCGACGTGTTTACCCAGCAAGTTGGCCAGAACGTGATGGACTATCTCAAGTAACCGGCCACACTTGCTAATTTTCTTTGAGGAGAAATATTGAACCACCGGACGATCATAGTCATCACGTTGTTGAGTATCGCCGTATTCACCGGTCTCGCGGTATACGGAGATTTTCAAGAGTCCATCGGCAACGTCCTATCGCTCCATCCTGGCTACTGGTTCGGCGCGTTGGGGTTGACCCTGGTTCACATATTCATCCGATTGGTCCGGTGGCATTACTACCTAAAAATCCTAAAAATACCCGTCGACCCCATAACCAGCGCTTTGGTGTTCTTGACCGGCCTGAGCATGATCATGGTACCGGGCCGGCTGGGCGAACTGGCCAAGTCTTACTTCCTGAAACAGAAGGTGGATACCCCGATCAGGCTTTCGGCTCCGGTGGTAATCACCGAACGCGTCAGCGATGTTATTTCAGTGTTGCTGCTGGGCACCTGGGGGCTGATATTCATTCCCTTTGGCTGGGCGGTCATTACAATCACCCTGATGGGCATTGGGGTGTTGCTGGCTCTGCTGGCTACCTCCAAGGGTGTGGGTCTTTTGGTGCGGTTGCCGCTGCTTCGGCGCTGGGAGCCAATATTGGCGGATTCGGGACGCGCATTACGCACCCTCTTTTCGCTTAAGGTTACAGTAATCGGACTGTTGCTAGGTTCTATCTCCTGGTTCACTTTGGGATTGGCTTTTTGGCTGGTGCTGGATGGTTTAGGTTCAGGAGTGTCGATACCAAACGCGGTGTCCATACTCTGCGCTACCACCTTGCTGGGGTCGGTTACCATGCTGCCAGGAGGACTGGTGGCCACCGAGGGCAGCATGCTGCTGCTGCTGCAGCGGGTTGGAATGGGCAGCTCTCTGGCTTCGGCGGCGATCCTGGTTATTCGAATCTGCACGTTGTGGTTTGCGGTCCTGTTGGGGCTGGTCGCCCTCTTCTTGCTGCAAAGGTATCAGCGGCCTCACGCCCGGGTCCCGGAATCAGGTTTGGCTCGGTCGACCGGCGCCACACTGCTGGAAAGCGAAATGGTTGGGGATCCCGGAAATTAACACCAGTAATCAAGGACTAATTTTGAAGCCCGTGAGCGCAACGTAAGCGCCACGGGCTTTTTATTGGCGGTGGTATACTCGGGGCATCCTGCCTCCTGAAGAGGTATCTGCCTGGAAGGGTACGTAAATGAGCGCACAGCAGCATTGGAAAGCGATGATCCAAGCCGAACACGCGCAATCGGAGCGGATGCGCGCAGCGCTGGCGGAGGAACCGCCCGCAACTCGCGACCATTGGCAGCCCTACGCCAATATGTTCCAGGCCGACCCGCACCGGACCGATGACGCGATATTGAACCGCCTGCGCCAAGAGATACAACCGCATCATACCGTGATTGACGTGGGGGCCGGTGGCGGCAGGATGGCGCTCCCCCTGGCGCTGTGCTGCCGGCAGGTGGTGGCGGTGGAACCATCCCCCAGCATGGGGGAGGTACTCCTCAGGCAGACCGCCGAATACTCCATTGATAACGTTTCACTGGTGTCGGCTACTTGGGAGGATGCCCAGGTTGAACCGGCCGATTTGGCGCTGTGCTGCAATGTGCTCTACACCATCCAGGAAATAGGATACTTCCTAGGTAAACTGGAGGCCCACGCCGGGGAGCAGGTCCTGGTGGTCATGTACAACGCTCCTCCCCAGTCGCAGATTTATCCATTGTGGGAGGAGATTCACGGCGAGGAAAGACTGGCTTTACCCAGCTTGCCCCAATTTGAGCAGGTGCTGTCCGAAATGGGCGTCGACGCCCAAATCGACGCCTTGCCGCCTCGCGATGAATACGGGTTCGATAGCTTGGAACAGGCCGTCCAGCAATTGAGCCGGCGGCTCTACTTGCCTGAGGCCAGCGACAAACAGGCCAAGCTGGTGGAAATCCTGACCCAACGCCTGGAGGAAATCCAGGGAAAACTGCGGGTCCGGGGCGATGTTCCGCTAGTGCCGGCGCTGATTTCCTGGCAGCCGCAATGAGACGGGCCGTTGCGGGTAGGTCATTCTCAAGATACTTCGGTTCTGTTCTCAGTGGTCTTGATACGCCGTTCTACGGCTGCTCGACCGATGCTGGGCACGGTTGATTGAGTAGCCTGACTCGTCGGGCGTATCGAAATCATTGTCTAACAGTTTTGAGGTGACCAATT
>JACZRM010000220.1 GCA_022576105.1 Chloroflexota bacterium
TTACCGGAGCCCGATGCTCTTATTAGGAGGGAATATGGGGAAAATTGTTAGAGTTTCCTCCGGGTCTGACGGCGAATCTCACTTTGAGGATCTGACGCCGGACCAGCTGGCCCAGATTGTGAACAACGTTGGCCCAGGGGATATCACCGTGAACCGCCGGTCCTCCCCTTCCGAATCGGATTATCACAACGCCCCACGGTTGCAGTACGTGGTTAACCTGGGCGGCACCGCTGAATTCGAAGTCGCCGATGGCACCAAGGTCCGATTGGAGCCCGGCGATGTGCTGGTTGCCGAGGACTTGACCGGTCATGGCCACATCGCCCGCAGCATCGGCGACACACATCGGGTCTCCCTGTCGGTGCCGCTCAAGGGCTAACTGGCCTGGCAGTTGGGTTCTAATTTCCCACCGACCAGCCTAGTATCTAAATGTAGGGGCGAACCTGAGTGTTCGCCCTTATTATCACCCAAAATCATGGGGCATCCAGAGGAAATCATGCAGATTATTCGCGTCTATGCCGGCACCGACGGTGAGTCCCACCTGGAAGACCTGAGCCCTGATCAGTTGGCAGATGTGGTCAATGAGGTTGGGGATGGAGAGATCAGCCTGGGGATTCGTGCCTCCGGGTGGTCGCAAGGCTACCATACAGCGCCTCGACACCAGTACGTCCTGTTCATGGAAGGCATTGCCGAGATCGAGGTGGCCAGCGGCGAAAAAAGGCAGTTCCATCCTGGAGACGTGCTGGTCGCGGAAGACCTGACCGGCCACGGGCATATGTTCAAGAATGTGGGGGACAGTGTTCGGATTTCCCTGGCGGTGCCGCTGCAGGGATAAGCCTTCATTTAGTTGGCTGCGCCGGACAGCAGCCGTTGCAGATGAATCAAGCCCTGCTGATGCCGGGCCGTGGCAACCACAGGCCCCCAAGAAGGGTCGAATAGCTGATCGACCATCTCGCGGGTGATCTCGTTGCCCGGCAGCTTGCTGAACTTGGCGTACAGCCCCAGATATGCTCGCCCGTCTTCACCCCGGCCGGTGGCCAGCCCGTGAAAAAAGGGCAACACCACGTTCACGGCAATTTCCCTGGCGCGCGGCGCGCCGATATAGGTTGTACCACCTTCAGAGACGGTCAAAGCCTCGGTCAAATTCCTGGGACTGTCCCCCGCCGCCCGACCTTGCAGCCCCTCCAGCAGACCCACGTCCATGAATCGGATCAGCAGCCTGGCGGCGCCGCCGATACGGCGGCGGGGGTGGTTGGCCGGCCGCACCCGAAAACAGTGCCATTCCCCTTGGGACATAGCCTGGTTCCACCCATCGACCGGCCGGCTAATCCCAGCCTGGTTAATCCCGGAAAGCTGGCGATCCAACTGCAACCCGGCCAGCCTCATCAGCCAAGATTCCATCGCAACCGCCCTCTCCCCGGGCGGCAGCCCTTCAGCGGCCCTGGCCAGCACTGAATAGGGCAGGAAAGTCGCCAACTTCAGGAAGGGCTGCTGGTTCTGCCGGTAACCCAGCGACTCAAACAGTCCTTCGTACAGAGATTGCTCCGGGTCCTGCTCCTGGAAAAATTTCTGGAACAGCTTACTTTTGGCCAGGAATCGGGCGTCACCGGCGCGTTCCAGCAGCCGGGCCATCTGCGCTCCGTCCTTCGGCTGGGGATAGCCCAGGGGCGTCAACAATTTCCAGACAATTGAGGGTTGTGCCGGCCGCAGCAGGTTTTCGTCGCTGAAAAGCGGCTGCAACGAAATTACCGGGGCCTCAGACCCGCTGCGCAAGGTGGTTGTCGCCGGAGATGGGTACATTACAGCGTGCAATACGACGCCGTTATAGTTGGGATCATCTTGGTGGCCGTGGGTTTTCCAGTCCTGCTGACGGCGGTGAATTTCTACATCGCCCTGCACCTGACCCAGGCCTTCGAACTCCAGAACCGCGTCGCGAAAATCCGGCCCGGCGGAAGTACCAGTCCGCCCAGGGTACAGCACTCTGACCCGCCGCCCTTTGCCGGTGCGAAACCAATCTTGCCGGGCCGCCCGCTTTCGCCAGAGACTGGCCAACGCGCTCTCCGGGATCCGCAGCTTTTCCCGGCTGGCGAAATAACCGGCGGATTCCTCAGCAACTCCATTTAACAAGCTGACCATGTAACCGTTTAGAACTCCCGCGTTTATTACCGGTTCGTCATTTTGAACCGCAACGGAGTGAGGGTGAAGAATCTAAGATTCTCGGTCACAGAGTTTAACTTGAGCGCCTTCGACAAGTCCGACTTTGTCGAGATTCTCGGTGTAATCGGAGCTCAGAACCGGCAGGCCGAAGGGATCCCCAGATTGATAGAAATTGATAGAATGTTTAATTTTGTTAATGGTCACTTAATCCACCAAGATGAATGCGATCTACCGCGGATAGTGGCGGGATATCCGCCGGGATAGCTGACTTTTGGACCGGTTGGGTGACTGCAGTCCATGTGATCCAAATCTGGGTCAAACTCCTGAATACCCACCAGCGAATAGGCAGCAGTATATGCCTTACCTAATGTTATTTCTATGCATTTGCGGTAACGCGGCGGTCGGATTTGCATCTGCAGCGCCCGTCTGCACAAAATAGGGTATCAGTTTGGCGGCTTGGAACGGGGCTTGGTCACACCGGCGGAGGCCGGTGTCCAGATACAATCGCTGTTCGGACGCTCGCATGGATTCCGGCGCAAGCCGGAATGACGAGAACTAAACTAACACTCGACCCTCCCTCAACCTAACCGTGTTGCGTCAAAAGAAAGTGTTACCGAAGGGCATACGTTGCCTCAAATAGAATTGTTACCGAACCTCTGTGGTTGGTTTTAGTGTCAGCCAGGGTCCAGAGCCTTTCCAATGCCTGATTGATCTGGGCCAGTAGCTTTACTGGATTGAGCCTCTGGTAATGGTCGGCCAAGGCTTCCTGCTGTTGGTCGGTCATCACTCCCTGCTCCAGGACCCGCTGATAAGGTGTCCTAGCCCGGTCATACACCTTATGCACCTTGGCCCCATGCCGACTCTTGTGCTGCAACTGCATGACCGGCTGGAAAAAGTTGGGGTACAACCTTACCAACTGGTAAATATGGTTGAGTTGCTCCAGGGCCTCCTCGTACTTGGCCTTCATTGCCTCGGCCTCTTTCTTTGCGGCCTCGGTCTGAGCTGACGCCCCTTGCTTGATGATCTCCGCAAGAATGCGCTCCGTCACTTCTTGCGCACGCTTCGGGTCACCCAGCGAGCCAGCGATAACGTCGAGCAGTATCTTTGCCCGCACCGCCGCCGGTCGTTCGGGGTTCATCACCAAGCAGACCAGATTGGCCACATCCGGCGGCGGCCTGTGCCTTCTGCGCTTCGAGTTCGGCAGCTGTCGCCTGCGCGACCGGCTCCACCGGCTGCAGGCCCGAGACCTGAACCATGCAGAAGATCACCGCGACGGCCATCGTGGCCACGGTTCCGCGACGCACCACCAGGAACTGGCGCTCCCAGTTTCGTTCGACGAACCGCCAGACGTGCAGCATCAGTACCAACGCAGTCAACAGCCCCAGCACCAGCGCACTGCCCTGAACGAGGTCGAGGCTGCGGAGCATGCTCGTGCGCGCGCTGCCGAACTGCGAGCCGTAGAGCACCCACAGGTGCACGACGTAGAGGATGAGGGAGTTCTGCGACACCAGCCGCACCAGGCGCCGGACCTGGCCCGGAGCGGCAGCACCGCCGTGGGCGGCCTTTTGCCGATGGCTGAGCCAGAGATCACCGGCGGCAAAAGCCC
>JACZRM010000221.1 GCA_022576105.1 Chloroflexota bacterium
CCAGACTACGGATGTCCACGAGAAGGGAATCCTCTCGGACAACTTTACCCTCGACGGCTCGATGAACTTCACCTACCGAGGCGTCAATATCAATCAAGAGTACTTGGGGTACCGCTGTGATCCAGAGATCGTCCATGAACGCCGCCTCGTGCTCGAGGAGCGCTGGGGTCACCGGTTATGAGCCTGACAGCTATCGACGGGGCTGCGATTGAGCCGCTGGTTCGACCTTACCTCAACTGGACGGATGTGCCCGCAGACCGGTTAGAGCGGCTCGAACTCATTCTCAGCACACTTGAGGACGAACGGTTCCCAGGCGGTATTATCCCACGCGTCCAATCTGGAGTAATGCGTTACTACGCCGTCGCCTCATCAGAGCAGTGGCGGCGATTAGTGCCATTGCTACGAGCTGCCGTCGGCTCGACGATCACTGACTTCACCGGTCCGAGTGTCCCGTTCGATGAAGATGACCCGCTGGAATCGGTTTTGATCGAGAACGAAAACCCTCAAGGTGCCCGCTTCAGCGCAGGCAATGATGTGAGGTGTCGCAGATATGCCCTTGCAGCGCTAGCCCGACTTCGCACGCCCGCCATCGGTTATGGGCTCGTATCGTCGCCGCTTTGAGTCCGGTGTGGTAGTGTCTGACGCAGCGAGAACTCTTCCCAATTAACGATCTTGGACCCGTTTTCGGTATGGATGAGGTGTTCCCAATCCCGGCCGAGGCGCCTGAAGGGTTGCCTAAAGACCCAGGTCCATTAGCCGGAAGACGGTGGCTATTTACACGCTTGTGGAATCAGCCTCGTACCGGGTAAATCGAGCGCTGAACCAACTGTACCCTGGTATCCGGGTACAACTCTCCCACGACATGGTGGGTAGCCGGCAACTTGAGGAATTCGCACGGCGGTACTACGGGTTCGTCGTTCGGCTCGATCATGAACCGGCTCCTGTAAATCCGGTTACGATCTCATAAGGCTTAAAGATCACCTCAACCGGCGTTCGTGCCGGGTTCAGATAGGGAGGCTGCCAGGCTGAACCCGTGGAGGCGACGCAGACCACCCGAGTATCCGCTAGGGGGTGTCGTCAAATCAGGTGGTGTAATGTTAAAGTGAAGATGAAAGAGGATGGTGTGGGGGTAGGGGATGTCAGCAGCACATCGTAGGCACGATATTTCAGATCGAGTTTGGGATCGTTTGGAACCCCATTTACCTGGGGCTACGGGCAAGGTGGGTAGACCTGCCTTCGACAATCGGCGGTTCTTGAATGCGGTTTTTTGGATTTTGCGTACCGGCGCACCCTGGCGTGACCTGCCCCCAGACTTTGGGGACTGGAAGAACACCCACCGGCGTTTTTGCCGGTGGCGGGACCGGGGCGTTTGGGAACAGCTGTTGAATCAAGCAATTGATGATCCGGACTTCGAGTGGTTGATGATCGATGCCAGTCATATGAAGGTTCATCCCCATGCGGCTGGCGCCAGAGGCGGGAATCAGGCCATGGCTCGTACTAAAGGGGGCTGAATACCAAGCTGCATCTGGCGGTGGACGCCCATGGCATGCCGGTGCGGATGATCATCACTGAAGGAACCACGGCAGATTGCACTCAAGCGATCCCATTGATCGAAGGATTTGAAGCAGAACATCTGCTGGCGGATAAAGGGTACGACAGCGATGAGATTGTGGCCGCCGCATTGGCCAGAAATATAAACCCAGTGATCCCGCCGAAGCGCAATCGTAAGCAACCCCGCGATTATGACAAGGAACTGTACAAGTTACGGCACCTGGTGGAAAATGCGTTCCTCCACCTCAAACAATGGCGGGGAGTAGCCACCCGCTATGCCAAGAATTCCCCTTCTTTCCTGGCTATCTGCCAGATCCGGGCGATGGTTCTTTGGGCCAAGTTATTTTGACGACACCGCCTAGTACTACAGCCGCACTTGTTGGAAGATATCACGCAACCGACGCCGGTAGTGGCAGCGTCTGGCCCTAGCTTGATGTCGCCGTCTCCAGCGAGACCAGGCCAGTATGAAGTCCACCGGTGGGACCGGCATCCATACCAACCGGTATATCAACCGCCTCACCTCGGGCACCGTTAACGGTATCAGTCCCTCTTCGTAGTGTAGACAGCCCCCTTTTCACCGGCGCTGCCCAGAGTCGCCGCCGTACACCGGGTCACCACCAGAAAGGCTTGGGCCAGCATTACCAGCGTGATGTGTCGGTACCATCCTACCCACCGGCGCACCTCGTACTGGTCTAGACCCACCTGCCCCTTGGCCTCCTCAAAGCTCTCCTCAATGGCCCATCGAGTTCCGGCTACCTGCACCAATTCCTCCAGGGTAGTCCTCTCGGGGCCGAAACATACGTAGTAGGTCAGTTCCTCGGGCTTGGCGATACTGCGCCGTACCAGCAGCCAGTAGCCTTGACCAGGTTCCTGCATGGGGCGTATGGACACTCTGGTCCAATCGTAGATCCGCGGCCCTTTGGCTCCGTCACCAGCGCTCAGGCGCACCCACTCTTCCAGAGGGACCTGGGCCGCTTTCACTTGCGCCGGTCCCCGGTCCGTCCCCAGCCAGAGAGGTTCATTGCTCTTGATGGCCAGCACGTGGGGCACCCCTTGCTGTTCCAGCCACACCCGCAGGCGACGGTCGCTGCCGTAGACCACGTCTCCCGTGACCCAGGAGGCGGGGACTCCCCCTTCCAAGGCCCGCTGGAGCATGGCTTGGGCCAACTGGGGTTTGGTGTGGAAGACCACCTCTTCGGGCACTCCAGCCTCATCTCTTCGGGCTGGATCTTCGGCCCACTCCTGGGGTAGATACAGTTCTCGGTCCAGCAGGGTCCGACCCTGGGGAGTGGCGTAGGCCAGGAATACCCCAATCTGACAGTTCTCAATCCGACCGGCCGTGCCGCTGTACTGCCGTTTCACCCCAACGGATTTGGTCCCTTTCTTGAGGAAGCCTGTCTCATCCACCACCAGCACTCCCTGGGGATGCCCCAGGCGCTCCACTACGTAACCTCGCAAGTCATCCCGCACCAGGTCGGCGTCCCAATCGTAGCTGGACAGCAGCCGTTGCACTCCGTCGGGCCGGAGGTCTCCGGCTTGCTCGGCCAGTTGCCAGCCGTTCTTGCGCTCAATGGGGCTGAGCAACCCTTTCAGGTAATCCAATACTCGCCGCCGCGGCTCGGGCCGACGAAACCGTCCGGCAATGCGGGCATGCACGGCTTCGATGCCCTTGGCCCAGGCGGCTACCTCCGCCAGTTCCGCCTTGGTCTCCACCATGACCACCCCTCCTCACTCCCTACTCTCACTATGCACTATTCTAACTCTTTAAACTGCGACTGTAGTACTAGGTTCTGTTGACATTGTTCAACGTAGCCAGATGAGCGCGCCTACGAAGCTCAGAAAGCCCAGATAGCGACTGGCCAACTTGTCAAACCGGGAGAATATGCGTCGGTAATGTTTGATCTTGTTGATGAAGCACTCCACCAGATGGCGCTCCCGGTACAGGTGGGTATCGTACTCCCGGGAGCTGTTGCGGTGGGACCGGGGTGGAATCACGGGCACCCCACCTGCCTCTCGGATCATCTGGAGGAAGGCATCAGCGTCGTATCCCTTGTCGGCCAGGACAAAGGTGCAGGTGTACCCCGCGATCAATGCCTCCCCCTGGGTGATGTCGTTACGCTCCCCTCCGGTAAGCTGGAAGCGCAAGGGGTTGCCCGGCCCATCCACGCTAATGTGGATTTTG
>JACZRM010000018.1 GCA_022576105.1 Chloroflexota bacterium
ATCAGGCGGACCCCGACCGGGTGATCGGGCAATTGGTGGAGGTGGTCCGCCAGGTCCGACCCGACCTGATAATTACCCACGACCCCTCCGGGGGTTACGGCCACCCCGACCACCAAACAATCTGCCGGCACATGACCAGCGCATTCCCGCTGGCCGGCGACGCCACCGCCTTCCCGGAACAACTGTCCTCAGGTCAAAAAACCTGGGCGCCCAAGCTGCTCTACTATGTTTGTTTCCCCCAGAGCAACTTCCGGCGCATGTGGCGGGAGATGCTGGACCTGGGAATCACCCCGCCCTTCGCCAGCGTGGATATTGACTCGCTGGGAACCCCGGATGAAGAAGTCACCACCACTCTGGACGTGTCGGCGTACGTCGACACCAAGATCGAATCGCTGGCCTGCCACCAGACCCAGATCGATCCCAACGGCCCCTTTGCCCAGTTGCCCGAAGAAAGTATGCGAAAATTCATGAGCACCGAGTACTACCTGCTGGCAATACCCGAAGGAAGCAGCCCGGAAGCGGACTTGCTGGGAGGGTTGTAGCATCAGTTTCCTGGGAGTAAAGCAACTAGAAATCCTGCGCCAAACCAATACCTGGAAAGGTGCGGGTGGGTTGGCGGTTGCCCCACTGCTGCTTGCCAGCATAGTCTCCATCGCGGCCGCAGTAGCGCCTGAAGTCAAAGTGCCTCTGATTTCCCCTTTTAGCTACACTCTCGACCAGCCAATCCTATTGGTAGTATTCTTGGCCGGCGCCATAATTGGAGCAACCAGGAAATTTCCTCTTTGGTCTTATTCTTGGACGGTCATGGCAATTGGCAGCATCACTAGTTTGGCCTCTGTGTTGTCAGTATCAATGCTCACGAACCTGAATGACCCCTCGTATACCCAAATAGGTGTGGTCTCTACCTTGATTCGTCTAGGCGGCGCCTTGTTGATCCTGGCCTTCGCAGTGTCCAGATCGAGCCTGGGTTTGCGCTACGCATTCTTCGTCATCGCTGTGTCCTTCGCCGCCGGTTCAGTGAGAATGCCTACGTTTAGTCTGTTTCCAATGGAACCGTTGATCAATCCCATCCTGATTAATGCTTACCTGATTGCCGTCACACTGGTCGAACTAATAATCGTTATGGCGATGGTCATGCGCTTCATGACTGGCGACGAATTTATGCAGCGCCGGGCAGTGTACGTCCTTGTAGCAGTAGTCCTACTCAACGCGATCCTCACCGACTGGGCGTTTTATTTGAACTCCTCATACGGGACAGTGATTTCTTTCGTGTTGCCGGTCGCATTCACGGTTTCTAGCAAATGGGTCATTTTATCCCTATCATTACTAATTACCTGGGGACTGGCCAAAGGGCTTATTTATTGGAAGCGAAAAATGGCGCCCGACCTCGCCTCGGAAGGAGAAACACATGCCGGTTGACCCAATAAGCCTGGAAGTCTTCAAGAACATGTTCATCTCGGTGTCGGAAGAGATGGGCGTGGCCCTGCAACGCACGTCCTATTCTCCCAACATCAAGGAGCGGCGAGACTTCTCCTGCGCCATTTTCGATCCGGACGGGCAGATGGTAGCCCAAGCCGCCCACCAGCCGGTGCATCTGGGGGCGATGCCCGCTTCGGTCAAGGCGGCCCTGGACACCTTTCCCAAGTCGCTGAGACCCGGAGACATGGTGATTCTGAACGACCCTTACCTGGGCGGCACCCACCTGCCCGACATTACCCTGGTGGCGCCGGTGTACGTCGATATAGACGTAGATGACTTATCACACCCATCTGGCTCCGGGGAGAGCGGTCGCACCGCCAAACGACTGGCAGGGTTTGTTTCCAACCGGGGGCACCACTCCGACGTGGGGGGCATGACTCCTGGCTCGATGCCTTTGTCTACCGAGCTATACCAGGAAGGATTGATCCTGCCGCCAATCAAGCTGGCCCGAGGCGGGAGGCTGAACCAGGAGATCATTCAGCTGATCTGCCGCAACTCCCGCACGCCCGAGGAACGCAAGGGCGACCTGGCCGCCCAGATCGCATCGATCAAGGTGGGTGAAAAGCGCTTGCAGGAGGTGGTGCAGCGTTACGGCCTGGCCGACACCCTGGAGCACATGGCGGCGCTGTTGGATTACTCCGAGCGGGTGACCCGCCAGGCCATCAGCAAAATCCCGGACGGCTCCTACCATGTTTTGGACTACATGGACGACGACGGCCTGACCGAAGAGCCGGTTCCCATCGCGGTCACCATCACCGTGGCCGGCGACCAGATGACCATCGACTTTACCGGCACATCGCCTCAACGACCCGGCTGCATCAACGCCCCCCAGGCCGTTACCGTTTCCGCGTCGCTGTATGTCATCCGCTGCATCGTTGGCGACGACGCTCCGGCCAATCAGGGTTGTCTGCGGCCGCTGGAAATAATCACGCCCTTGGGAACTCTGGTGAATCCTCAGCCCCAGCGAGGGGTGGCCGGCGGCAACGTGGAAACCTCCCAGCGCATCACCGACGTGCTGTTCGCCGCCCTGGCCCAGGCGCTGCCCGACCGCATTCCAGCGGCCAGCCAGGGCACAATGAACAACCTGCTCATTGGTGGGCATGACCTGGCTAGAGACAAACCCTTCGTATACTACGAGACCATCGGCGGGGGCATGGGCGCCCGTCCCACCAAAGACGGTGTCTCCGGCATTCATACCCACATGACCAATACCATGAATACCCCCATCGAAGCCCTGGAATTTGCTTTCCCGTTGCGGGTGCGACGGTACGCTCTGCGTCGAGGCTCCGGCGGAAAGGGGGAGCACAGTGGTGGCGACGGCCTGGTGCGCGACGTCGAGTTTCTCAGTCCAGCCCGGGTGACCGTCTTGTCGGAGCGGCGCAAAAACCCTCCACCTGGTTTGCACGGCGGCCACCACGGCCAGACTGGAGAGAATGTCCTGCTGCGGGGCGGTTACGAAGAGGTCAAGTTGGCGGGTAAGGAGACCTTTGACGTGGCAGCGGGCGATGTTCTGAGCATACGCACACCGGGCGGTGGCGGCTGGGGCCGACCAGAAGAAGACACCCAGGAGTAGTCAGATAGGCGGCAGCTAGATTGAATTTCCCAATAACCGGTGCCAAATTTGCGGAAATGTCGTATAATGGCACCGCACTTTGGGAATGTTGGGACGTTAGCTATAAAAGCCTACACCAACCAGCTCAATTGAGGAGGAGAAAACCATGCCGCAAATGTACGCTCGATGCAACAATTTCATGTCCGGCGCGACCAGTTCAGTAGGAGTCAACTGCAAATACATGGCCATTGGCGAGTCTGAGCAGCAGGTATTGGACCAGGTGTTCGATCATCTTAGTACGGTGCACAAGACCGACGGTAACGAAATGGTCAACACCATCAAGCGCGCCATTTTCACCAAGGGCACCAAGGTATTCGGCACCCGCGCGCCGCAAGAACACTAACCGCATTCCCAGGGCCGCCAATCCTCAGCAAAGGCGGTCCATGAGGATTGGGGAACAGCCTCGGTAGACCCCGGCAGGAAGAAGCCCCGACCGAATGGGTCGGGGCTTGCTGCGTCAACGCCAGCCTGGATACGAGACCAGCCGATTATTTATCAAAATCTTACTTGCCATCATCAAAACTGACCACGACGATGGCATTGGCAATCAGCGTGCCGTCGCTGCCGCCGTCGTGGAGCACTTCCAGACCTCCAAGAACCACGTTGATGTAGCCGGTCCCGTGGGGCAATATCGACAACACCGCTTTACCGTCCACCTGGTCCGGCTTGGGCACACCGATGGTCACGTCCACCCGCATGTCGTCCGCGGTCTTGCCCAGGAGGCGCTGAAATCCCAAACTGCTGTGGTGTATCGCGTCATACACTGCGCGCTGTGACGCACTGGTGTAGTCCAGCCCATGAACGTCCACTCCCATCCCCATTTCGGTGACACATCGTACTAGAGCCATGCTTAGATACCTCCATACACCCAATCCCCTAAGAAATCCGCGTTTCGGGATGGGTTATCGCCGTATTTAGACCAACCTGCCGCTGGTCGCAACCAATTAGACATCAGTCCGAGTTTGACGTCAATAGAAACAATGTACCGGCGCATCCTGGTGTATACCCCAGGGAGACACACCGGTCTTCCCCGGCAGGTTATTATTGACCCACCTGGACCAAACCGCTGGTGGTCAATTCAGGGCAATCGCATCAATAGAGCTTGCGTGGGGTCTTTGCGAGGAGCGGCAGGGACGAAGCAAGCTCATCCCCTTGAGATTGCTTCGCTTTCACGCGCAATGACAGCGAAGCGGTTCTCAGATGCCATCGCCCTGCGTACAATCCTCAAGGTTTAACTCGCCCCTCGGCATAAAGTATACTTAGCGGCAGAATCTGGCCCTAATTACCCTGGAAAAACCCGAGAATCAACTTGCCCAACTTACCGAGAATAAGTCTTCTGGCCGCCTTTGCCTTGTTGACAACAATTAGCTGCTACTTAACTCCAACCAGCAATGACCGCGACACCAGGCTGGTCGTATTCGCGGCCTCCTCCCTTACCGAGTCCTTCAAAGATGCCGCCGCCGCCTTCGAGGCCGAAAATCCAACCGTCAAAGTGGTCCTAAATTTCGACGGCAGCCAGCGCCTGAGCACCCAACTGACTCACGGCGCAAGGGCTGATCTGTTCGCATCGGCGGATTGGCGGCAGATGGAGTCCATTGTCGAAAGCGGACTGGTGCAGGGGCAACCAATTAGCTTTACCGCCAACCGCCTGGCAATGATCGCTTCAACTTTGACCCAGGAACCGCCAGCGGAATCAGCAACGCTGGAATACCTGGCCCAGCCCGGCATCAAGGTGGTATTGGCTCAGGAGAATGTCCCGGTAGGCGGCTACACCAGAGAAGTGTTGAAGAGACTCGAGGCCGATCCTATTTTGGGTCCTGGCTACTCAAACCGGGTCCTGGCCAACCTGGTCTCGGAAGAGAGCAACGTGCGATACGTCGCCCAAAAAGTAGCGTCGGGAGAGGCCGATGCCGGTATTGTGTATCAGACCGATGCGCTGGCCCCGGACATCAGGAATCGCGTTTTGGTGGTCGCCATCCCAGAATCAATGAACATTTCGGCCAGCTACCCAATTGCCATCATGCGCGGCTCAGAACAGCAGGACCTGGCTCGAAGGTTCATCGAGTTTCTACTCTCCGACGATGGGGAAAAGTCTATGCAGCGATACGGTTTCGGAAGCGTCCATCGGGCAAACCTGGCCGAAAACGCCCGCGCAGCGCCCAGCAGCGATAGCCGCTGACCCTGTTGTCAATGCGCGCTTTGCTCCATTCGCCAAGTCCCTGGGTGCCGGCCGGAATCACCGCAACCGCCGTCTACGTCGTATTCGTTGGTCTGCCGGTGGCGGCCCTCCTGATTCGCGCCGCTCAACAGGAAAGCTTCTTCGAAAGCCTGACCAGCAGCCTGGCAATGCAAGCTCTGCGACTCTCGCTGGTTACCAGCGTCATCAGCATGGTGGTCGTCGTATTGCTGGGCACGCCCTTTGCTCATCTGTTGGCCCGCAGCAACTCCGCGATACTCAGAGCAATTGACAGCATTGTTGAACTGCCCATCATATTGCCGCCGGTGGTGGCGGGCGTGGCCATGTTGATGGCCTTTGGCCGTCAAGGGATAATCGGGCCCGCTCTGAGCAGCGTGGGTGTCTCTATACCGTTTACCACCACCGCGGTAATCTTCGCCCAGATTTTCGTCGCCGCGCCCTTCTATATCAGAGCGGCCAAGCTGGGATTTCAATCGGTGGCCAGAGACTACGAGGACATTTCCCAGACCCTGGGAGTTTCACCGTGGGCGACCTTCTGGCGACTGACGCTGCCGCTGGCCGGACCGTCGATTGTGGGCGGTCTGGCGCTGGCCTGGGCCCGGGCGATCGCCGAGTTTGGCGCGACGATCATGTTTGCCGGAAATCTCACCGGCCAAACCCAGACCATGCCTCTGGCCATCATGACCGCTTTGGAAAGCGATCTGGGCGCCGCCCTGGCATTGTCGGTGCTGCTGCTGGTAGGTTCTTTGACGGTTTTGGTGGTACTTGGGCTGTTCACCCGGCGTCAGTGGCAGGGGCGTCTATGACCAGGGGGGAAATACGCTGTCAGGTGGGCGATTTTACCCTGGAATCCCAGTGGGAGGTTTCACCGGGGCAGGTGTTGGTGCTTTTCGGCCCCTCGGGTTCGGGCAAGACCACCATCCTGAGAGCCATCGCCGGGTTGGTCTCTCCCATCGGGGGGCACATCGAGGTGGGAGACCAGGTTGTATACGACCGGGACACCCAAACCTGGGTACCGCCCTACCAGCGTAAAGTAGGGTATGTTACCCAGCAGTACCACCTTTTCCCCCATTTGTCGGTCAGCCGCAATATTTCCTATGGCATCCCCCGGGGCAATTCCAAGCGGAAATTCCGTGACGATGGTGACCGGATTGCCCACCTGCTTGACGCCTTCCATTTGGATGGCCTGGCAAATCGCCGCACCTGGGAGCTTTCGGACGGGCAGCAGCAACGGGTCGCCCTGGCCCGGGCTCTGGCCACCGAACCTCAGGTCTTGTTGCTGGACGAACCCTTTTCATCGTTGGACACTGAGCTGAGACGCATCCTGCGCAGAGAAATCCGGGCGGTGCTGTCCAACGCCAACATACCGGTGATACTGGTTACCCACGACCGTGAAGATGCCCTGGCGGTGGGAGACGCGGTCCAGGTGATTGACCAGGGCCGCACCCTGGAACAAGGTGAGCCGCTGCGGGTTCTGGGGCAGCCCGGACAGGGACGCTTGGCCCGGCTGGTGGGTTTGGAGAACGCCCTGGCTATGCGTGTGGAGAGCAGACATCCCCAGGATGGTACGATGGTCTGCGTCGGGATCGACAGTTCATCCAACGCGGGGGCACCCAGCCCGGGGGCATCCAGCCCGGAAACATCCAGTCATGACACAACCTTACGCTTGGAGGTGCCGCTGAGCGACTTTGACGAAGGGCAAGCGGTAACCGTGGGGATTCGGTCATCGGACATCATTCTGGCCGCAGAGAGACTAACCAGTTCATCAGCCCGCAACCAGATTAAGGGGCAAGTGACAATGGTGGAGCTTCGCCCGCCAGGATATGAGGTCACTCTGGAGTGCCTGGGGGTACCCATCCGTTGCCACATAACCGGCAGGTCTTTGTCGGAGATGAACATTACCCCGGGGACCGAATTGTGGGCGGTGTTCAAGGCTTCGTCGTGCTTTCTGGTGGGGGATGAAACCGGTTGATGCCGGAAAATAGATAGCATATTAGTTTGGGGTCCAAGAACTGGGCTTTGTCACACCGGCGAAGGCCGGTGCCCAGATATAATCGCTGTTCAGACGCTCTGATAGATTCCGGCTTGCTCCGGAATGACGAGAACTAAACTAACACACTACCCAAAAATAGACTTGAGTAGGAGTTTCAGCAATATGGGGGACTTTCAAGGGATTATTTTCGACATGGACGGGGTTCTGGTCGATAGCGAGCCGCTGTTTCTCAGCGCAATGAATCGTCTGATCAGCGCGGACGGCGCGGACCCATTCTCGGATGATGATTACGAAGAATATTTGCTGGGCACGACTGTGGAGGAGACCTGGCGTCGTGTGAAAGAGATGCGGCATCTGTCCGCTTCGATTCCGGACTATGTGGAGCGATACGACAGAGTGGTGCGGCAATTGCTGCGGGAGGGGCTATCTCCTCAACCCGGCGTGACCAATCTGCTGAAAGAATGCGTCGAGCGAAGGCTGCCCAAGGCGGTGGCCTCTTCTTCCCTGCGATCATGGGTGCACTTGAAACTGGAAGCGATCAATCTTCAGGACGCCTTTGACGTTGTGTTGGGCGGAGATGATGTAACCAACGGCAAGCCAGACCCGGACATTTACCGGCTGGCCGCCCAGTGCCTGGGCCTGCCCCCTCAATCCTGCGTTGCCATTGAAGATTCGCCGGTGGGAATTGCGGCAGCGGTCGCTTCGGGGGCCTACACGGTTGCGGTACGCACCCATTCCACTCGCAACATGGACATCAGCCAGGCCCACACTGTGTTGGACAGTCTAGAGCAGTTCGACCTGTCGCTGCTGGCCAACGGGTGAAACGCCCGGACAATCGCCGCCGGGCTAGCGGCCACGGCGACCGGGCATCCCCGGATAGGCGCCATCCTGGAGGACCCAGTCCAGGCGCTGTTGCAGAGACTCTACCTCTTCCGGGCGCAACAGTTCCAGCAGCTCTTTAACCCGACCTTCCGGTTTGGCTAACTGCGGCCCCAATTCCCGCAGCGAGTCCAGATGCCTATTGGGAATCGGCTCCCCGCAAAAGTCCCAGATGACGGTGCGTATCTTGGTATCGGCGTGAAAAGTCAGGGCCTGGTCAATCCCCCAGAGTTTGCCATCCAGACCCTCAATAATGTGTCCTGCCTTGCGGTCAGTGTTGTTAGCCACCAGGTCAAAACAGGCGATCATCCTGAGGGCATCGCCGTTGGCCTCGTTCAGCGTGTAGTAGTTCTGCTTGGGGTCGTGCTCAATAAACCGTTGCACTGAGCCGATGCCGTAGGGTCCCTCACGAATAATCGTCAAGGGAATAAAGTCCCAGCCTAGTATTTCACTCAGCAGATAAGCCGCACATTCCCGTTTGTAGAGAGTCCCAGGAGGGAAATCCCAAAGAGGAACCTCGCCGTCCTTTGGCTTGTAGATCGCGAAACCTTCCCGGTCGCCCAGGCGCAGTTTGGCCAGGAAGGTATAGTTGGAGCCGGCGGGAGTCAACTCGCAGGAAAGGATTTCCGCCTGGAGGAGGAAATCCTGGGTGGATTGGTCAACGCTCACCTACGATCTCACCTGGGTTCTCACCAACAATCTCACCAACAATCTCAACTACTGGCCGGCAACGCCGAGAACATTCAGCCGCTTTCCAGAACGGCGTGGCCATTGGCCCGGGGGCAAACGTGGCCGTCGGGATTTATCGGCAGCCCGCAGAGGAAACAGGGGGGACGCCCGGAGGCGCAGATTCGCAGGGCTTGTTTGGCCAACTCCTCAGACTGGTCCGGCGTAAGCCAGCAACTGACCGATGCCGCTTCTACTTCGGGTTCATCGGATTCATAGGCCAGGAGGTTGAAATAGTTGGCTGGAACGTCGTAGTTCAGCATCATCTGACGGGCTTTGAACTCCACCGACTCTTCTCCGCCCGACCACTCCGGGTCAACCGGCTTACTCTCTTTCTGGCGGTCTTCTTCGGAGAGGGTACGCAAGGCTTCCTGGAGGTAGATACCCAGTTGATAGAGCTGTTCCTTTTCCAGCCAGATGTAGGTCCTAGACCGACCCGCCAGCGCCGTTAATCGAAAAGTACGCGACCCAGGCTCGCCAAAGGTTTCGGCTTCTATACTGGAAACGGACCCAAAGGAGTATTTGACTTGCCGCTGTTCCATATCCCTATGATAGCTTTGGCAAAAGCCGCTGACAAGTAGGGGCACCCAACAGGGTTTGAGAATTTTCCGGGCGGTAGTGCCGGGCTGCGCTATCCAATACCCCGCGAGCGGTACTGCAGGGCTTCTGCCAGATGGGCGACACCGATCTCGTCTTCACCGGCCAGGTCGGCAATGGTGCGGGATACCTTGAGGATTCGGTGAAAGGCCCGGGCGGACAGGCTCAACTGCTTGGTAGCCGCCTGCAGCAGCCCTTTCGCACCTTCGTGCAACTGACAGTGGGTCCAGACATCCGCCGGCCCCATTTCTGAGTTGCACCAGAAATTCCGACCCTCAAACCTCTGTCGTTGCACCTCTCGAACCGCGCCCACCCGTTGCCGGACCTGGGCTGAGTCCTCTGATAGCTCTTCATCCACCAATTTTTCGTACTCGACCGGCGGCACTTCAACAAAAATGTCGATGCGGTCCATCAGCGGCCCGCTGACCCGCTTCTGGTAGCGGGATACCATCGACGGACTGCAGGTACAGGCTTTGTGGGGATGGGTATGAAAGCCGCAGGGGCATGGATTCTGCGACCCCACCAGCATGAAGCTGGCCGGGTAGGTCACGCTGCCGCTGACCCGGCTGATGGTTACGGTTTTATCCTCTAGAGGCTGGCGCAGCGACTCCAACGCGGTATGGTTGAACTCGGGCAGTTCATCCAGGAAAAGGACGCCGCGATGGCTGAGGGTAATCTCGCCGGGGCGCAGCGTACGCCCGCCGCCGACCAGCCCGGCGTTGGAGATGGTGTAATGCGGTGACCGGAACGGCCGGTCGGCAATCAAGGGACAATCGACCGGCAACGCGCCGCTGACGCTATAGATTTTGGTGACATCCAACGCTTCGGTCGGAGTCATTGGGGGCAGAATGGATGGCAGCGCCCGGGCCAACATGGTCTTGCCGCTGCCCGGCGGGCCGTTGAGCAGCAGGTTGTGGAAGCCCGCCGCGGCTACTTCAAGGGCCCGTTTGGCGTGTTCCTGCCCCTTGATATGAGCCAGGTTGGTCGCTCCTGGCGCGCTGCCGGGAGCAATGCCCTTTCCGTTGAGATATTCCTGATTGCTTACCACCGGTGTCAGCGGTAATTCTCCTTCTAGATGGCTAAGCAGGTCCCGCAATGTAGCGACTGAATAAACACGTATGCCCTCCACCAGGGCTGCTTCCTGGGCATCGGCAGCAGGCACGTACACCGCTTCAAAGCCCTGGTTCTTGGCCACCGAGACCATGGGCAAAATTCCGTTGGTATGCCGCAGACTGCCGTCCAGAGAAAGCTCGCCCAGAAATATCGACGACTCTTGGGGCAGACTGACTCGTCCTAAACTCAGGAGTATGGTTACGGCCATCGGCAGGTCGTAGGCTGGCCCCGCTTTTTTCAGGTCGGCGGGGGCCAGATTGACCGTGATCCTGCGCATGGGAAACTCGCAATCACTGTTGCGCAGGGCGGCACGGACGCGTTCCTTGGCTTCTTGCACTGCCGCGTCGGGAAGACCGACAATGTTGAACGCGGGCAGCCCTTGTGAAACATCCACTTCCACCTGAACGATGTATCCATCCAGGCCCACTACCGCACAACTCTGCGCCACTGCTAACACGGAAGCTAACTCCTTACATCTCATCCATGTTACAGGCCAACCACGCGCCACAGGCCAATTCCGGGCCACGGGCTTCCTGAAGTGGCCCCTACTATACGGGAATTGCTGGGTTTGGGCTACTGCCCCGGGACACTAACTTGTGGGACACTAACCTGATATAGGTCGCTGGCAACGCTGATGGGCCCATCGAAGAACCGGCGGGCTTCATCGATCAATGGCTGCTGGTCCAGATGAAATGGTGAGTCGATGTGGGTCAGGATCAGCTGCGAGACCCCGGCCTGGGCTGCGGTTTGCCCGGCTTCAGCAGCGGTGCAATGTCCCCGCCGTTTGGTATCTTCACGATCGGCCTCGGTGCTCAAGACTTCATGGATCAGCACGGTGGCCCCTTGAGCCGCCTCTGCAACCTGGGGGCAGAAGCGCGTGTCCCCGGAAAACACCACCGACGTATCCCCGGCATTGACCCGCCAGCCCATGGCTCCTGGTATATGGTCAACGGCAAAGGGCGACGCCTGCACCGAATCGCTCAGGGCAATCCATTGCCCCGCCTGAACCGGACTCCAAGCAGCTACCTGGCGGCCCTGGGCAGTGGCAACGCCGTCCTGGTTTACCGAATGGGTGATGCTGGTCGCGTGGAAGAGCAATTCCACCTTCTGCAAAGCCTCTTCGGAGGCGAATATCTGAAGCGGCAGCCCGTCCGGGTCGGCCATCGTCCGCTGTCCCTGGATATGGGGTAGTCCGCCCATGTGGTCGCCATGCTGATGGGTCAACAGCACCTGTTGGAAGTCCTGGGCCAGCAGACCCACCTTGACGCCGTTGGTGATCACGGTGTTGCCCGAACCGGCGTCCAGCAGTATTCGGGCGCCGTCGGGACATTCTAAAGCTATGGCGGTATGCGCCCGGTAGATGCAGTTGCCGGCGCCGGTACCCAGAAAAGTGATGCGAAGGTCAGGCATGCAGATTCTTACCTTTAGCCAGACTGCCTGCGTTCCCACTCGGCCAGTTGCTTCTCCAGGTTGCGCTGGCGCAGGGACATGGTCAGGTCGCCGCGAGTACGCTCCAGCACTCCGCGCATAGCGTCGGTGCTTCTGCGCAGCCCGCCGGTGACCGCTTCCGGGAAATCTACCGTCACCAGGATGCCGTAGATTTCGTCCATGACATCCATCAGGTCTTCGCAGCGGTCAACGGCGTCGCGACGGAGACTGTCCAGAATGTACCGCCTCAGCTCGCCGATGACCTCGGCAATTCCGTTTAGATAGTCGGTGGCGTCCACTGACAGGTCGCCGGGATAGGGAATTTTGCCCCCGGAGATAACCGCCAGGGTAACATTGGCCTCGGTATACTCCTTTCGCGCGTCGGAAAGGAACCCAGCGTAGTAAATCTCCGGGCTTTCCGCCCGGATTGGGCCGGTCTCCTGCAATCGCTGTCCCGCCTGCTGGATCAGACCGCGAGCGTCGTCAAATTCGCCCCGATGCACCGCACGGATGGCGTTGGCCGAAAAACGAATGACCTCCCGGGAAATGGTCAGAGCCTGTTCCCGGGACTTGTGCCGGACGGTCAATCGCTCGATGCAGTCGGTAACTATGGTAGATAAATCGGTACTGTATTGCGAAGGCATTAAACCCGGCCCCCCGCCGATTGGATTGCCTTGACCAGACGCCTGGCCGCCGCTTCCGGGTTGGTGGCCGCTCCCACCGCCGCGGTAACGCAAATCGCGTCGGCCCCGGCTTCCACCACCGGCGCAACGTTCTTGATGTTGATGCCGCCAATCGCCACCAGGGGAACAGTGGCAACTGCCCGGGCCAGCTTGAGCCGTTCAATCCCCTGGGGCTGCCGGACGATAGACTTGGTGTTGGTATCATAGATTGGTCCAAACGCCACGTGGTCTGCTCCCATCTCCTGAGATTCGGCTAGCTGCTCAAACTCCCGGTTGGAACGTCCCAATACTTGATGGGGCCTCAGCACTTGACGGGCCTCGGCTATCGGCAAATCGGTCTGGCCCACGTGGGCCCCACCCGCGCCCACCGCCACCGCCAAATCCAGGTGGTCGTTGATGATCAGCAGGGCGTCGTTGGCCTGGCAAAGCTCCTGCAGACTGGACGCCAAGGCCATCGATTCACCCTTGTCGCGCAGTTTGTCCCTTAGTTGCAGCATTCTGGCGCCGCCACGAATTGCGGCGGCGGCCACTTCCAGCGGATCACGTCCCCTGGTGACCTCCGGGTCGATTATCACGTATAGTCCGCGAATTTTATGAGATTGCTGGCTTCGGAAAGCGGCTGCCAGGCCAGCACTTAGATCACGGAGCAGTCGGCCAACCACCGCCAGGGTGTCGATGCTGAGGGTCTCACTCCACGGCGATTGCAGGGACGCCAGTAGATGCTGGCTGGTGTCGGTCAACTCCAACGCCTGCTCTAAGGAGAGTGCCGCTGGAGGAGCCTCGGCTGGCGGCTCATCAGTTACCTGGAGACCCGACGAAACTTCGGCCAAACGCTGAATCAGGTCTGGGTCCTCTAGAAAAGATGGACACCCCTCAGCCAGCGTTGCAATTGAGCAGGCCAGGGAATCGTGCAATGACTGAGCCAAAGTGCGGCTGTCGGCCATTAATCCACCCCCTTGGGCAGGTCTCCCTCGCGAGCGGCGTCGATGGTCTCTCTGACCGACGGAGGTAGGTCCATACCATACTGCCGGAAGCTTTCCTCCACGTGACGGCCAATGTTGCGAGGGTCGCTGTAGTAGTCCATACCGGCAGAGGCCGAGGACGGATACTGACCGTGCACCGACTGGGTGGTCTTGCCCATGGTGAAGGAAGACATTCTGCGCTGCATATCAGTGCTGTGGCAGTGGTCGCAAGACGGCTCCCAGGACGGCTCTAATGCAGCGCTAATTGACCGAAGGAAAAACGTAGATACCCGGGCGCAGTTCCCGCATCGGAACTCATATATGGGCATGGCAGACCTCTGAGCGCGTCACTTTCAGCATCTAGTGGCGGTGGCCATCATCGGAGGAATCAGGCTTGGGGAATAACTCCCGACGCATGTCGTTGAAATCAGGGGTTACTTGGCCGCCCATTTCGTCTTTGATCCGTCCCATAAACCGGTCGATGCTGCGGGGGTCGTCTTCGTTGACATCCCGCAAGGTCTCGCCGCTGGGAATCCAACCCAGGCTGTCTCCCCAAGAGCGGCGCACGGCAAAGCCTGAAATCAGCTTGGTGAGGCGAGTGCTGCTGCAATGTTGACAAGCGCGGTCAACTTCTTTTGACCAGCTATAGACCAAAACAGTATTCCTGCGCTGGCAATCGTCACATTTGTATTCGTGCAGGGGCATCTTGAACGGTTCCACCAACCTCTATACTCAGGCCATTGTAGCATGGCGGCCGTTGGAGGGTCACTAACCCAAGCCTGGCAAGAAGGGGAATCCCATCTAATTACTAGCGACGGACTTAT
>JACZRM010000222.1 GCA_022576105.1 Chloroflexota bacterium
CCGGGCCGTGGTCACCGTACGCCGACGCCCAGGTGCTGCTCCACCCGCCGGCTCACATAGGACATGCCATAGGTGAAGACCCAGAAGACCAGCGCCAGAAAGATGAACAGTTCCTTGGCGCTGCCTAGATATTCCGGGTTGCCCTGAATAAACGCTCGGCTAATTTCCACCACGTCCAGCATCCCGATGATGTACACCAAACTGGTGTCTTTGTACAGTGATATGAATTGACCCACGATGGGGGGAATGACATTGCGCATGGCCTGGGGCAGGGAGATGAATAGCGTGGTCTGCCAGCCCGGCAACCCCAGCGCCCTTGCCGCCTCAACCTGACCGGGGTGCAACGATTGCAGCCCGCCACGTATGTTCTCCGCCATGTACGCTGAGCTGAATAGGGTAATCACAATGGCGGCGCGGAACAGTGAGTTCTGGGGGAAGTTGTCCGGAAACGCCAGCGGCACCAGCACTTGGGACATGAACAGCAGCGTGATCAGGGGCACGCCCCGGAATGTTTCAATGAACACTATGCACAATAGTTTCACGACCTGCAACTGGCTGCGGCGTCCCAACGCCAATGCGATACCGATGGGCAAGCTGAAGCCGATACCCGCGATGGCCAGCATCAGGTTGAGCATCAGACCGCCCCAGAATATC
The DNA here is from genome assembly GCA_022576105.1 of Chloroflexota bacterium. The sequence continues at coordinate 655 of JACZRM010000222.1, forward strand.
ACCGACACCGGCTGCAAGAACGGCACGCCGGATATCCCCCGCAACAACACCAGGATCAACATGAAGGTGATTACGCTCAGAATGGCGATCCAAGAAGCGGTGCCCAACCGGGTATACCTTGCCAGCGCCCACCCCACCGCCAGCGCCGGTAGGTTTGCCAGCAGCAGCAGCCGCACGTCCAAGCCCATCTTGTCCAGGCTATATGGTAGAAAGGCGAATGCCGCGGCTGCTCCTCCAACTATCAAGGCCATACGTTTGGTAAGGCCGCCGCCGGCGACCGCCCAGGCCATTCCCAGCAGGGCCGTTACCAGCAGTAGGGCCGCCTGGGGCCTCCAGAAGCAGTTTTGGCCCGGACACGCGGCTTCAATGTTGTACTGGCCGATGATGATTCGGCCACCCAGCGTCCCAATAACCCTCCAGTCTGCCTCCAGAAGAATCCAGCCCAGCCCGAACCATAGGCCCAACGCCAGAGCAACGATAGTCACCAGGGTAATTGCGCTGTTGTACCAGGCGCTGAACAGGTTTAAGCGCAGCCAGCCCAACACGCCCGTCTCAGAGCGGGGCGGTGGCAACACCGGTGGGGCCGTTGGTTCGGATACAGTCGACATACTCTAGCTTTGGGTGAAACGTATTCGCCGGTTGTACAGGTTTCCGATCAGAGAGAAAGTGAGGCTCATTGCCAGATAAGTTGCCATAATCATGATGAATATAGACACCGCCGGAGCGGTCTGAGTCATCGTCTTGGCCACGTTGGTCAGGTCGGCGTATCCGATGGCTCCTGCCAGGCTGCTGTTCTTGGTGAGATTCAGGTATTGGCTGATCAACGGGGGCACGATTACCCGCATGGCCTGGGGAAAGGTTATGTGGCGCAGGGTACTCATTGCCGACAGGCCCACCGCCCGGGCTGCTTCCGTCTGCCCGCGGCCCACCGACTGGACACCGGACCGAACGATTTCAGCGATGAAAGACGATGTATATGTCACCAGGCCGACCAGCAGCGCCATCAGCCCGCCTGAGGCGGTGAAGCCGCCGGAGATTCGACCGAAAGCGCCCTGCGGCTCCGGCTGTGAGATGAAGAAAGGAGCCTCGCCGCTGACCACGCTCAAGACCAACCACGCGACGGTGCCGATGATTACGGTAGCCGCGCATCCCAATGCCAGGGGATAGGATGCCTCCCCGGTATCTGATTCCCGTTGGGCCATCCGGCGATGGACGGCCCAACCTAGGATTACCGCCACCACCGCAATAATCCCCCAGGTTGCCGCCACACCCAGGCTGCTGGGGGACGGCCAGGGCAGCGATAACCCGGCGTTGTTGATGTAGACCCGCTGGGCGATAATGAAAGTTTCGCGTACTGGGGGCAGCGCCAGTACGATATAAAACCAGAAAAATAGGTGTATCAACAGGGGTACGTTGCGGAAGAACTCAACGTACACCAACGCCGCTTTGGCCAGGATCCAGTTGCCCGACATGCGGGAGATTCCCACCAAGATTCCCAGCGCCGTTGCCAGGATGACCCCCACTATGGAGACGACAATGGTGTTGGTGGCCGCGACGAAGAACGCGTAGAGGAAAGAATTGGAGGACTGGTAGGGGAGAAAATGCTGCCCGATGGGAGTTTGATATTGGCGGGACAGAAAGCTGAAACCGTAGGGTATGTCCCGTTCCTGTATTGCGTTGCCGATATTGGCCAAGAACCAGCTGACCAGGACCACCACGAGAACGCCGGACGCAATCTGCGAAACCCACTGGATAAATTGGACATTCCGCCAAATTGGAATGCCGTGGTAGGTTAGGATTCGCAAAACTGTTGTCATTTTGGCCTGGCGAAACTCCCGTGAGGCGTCGGTTGGATTTAGCCCATCGCCGAAGGTCAGCTTCAGGCGTATCCAGCGTCAAGAAAAGGAGCGGCCGCCAATCCGCCAGCCGCCCCTTTTGATCGCCCTGAGCAGTATCATGCCCGGTTACCCGAGGATAACTACCTGAGAAAAGTTACCTCAGGGGCGCAGAATAGATCTGACCACCCTTGGGGCAGTCGGTGCAGGGTGCACCGGCCCACAGGGCATTGCGTCCATTTTCCCTGGGTAAGTTGATGCCACCCGGACCCAGGTTGCGGTCGTAGATCTCGCCGTAATTGCCGACAGCTTTAAGTACGTCCTGCGCCGCGGTCTGGCTGATGCCCAAGCTCTCCTGACCATAAGAACCCTCAAATCCCAGCAAGCGGTCAATCTTGGTGTCACCGGTGGCGGCGGAGGGTACGCTGTCGGAGGTAACGCCGAAGGCCTCACCGTAGATCAGTATGCCCATCACCGTTTTTACGACATCGAACCATTGATCATCCCCGTGGGGGACCACCGGACCCAGAGGCTCTTCGGAGATAGTTTCCGGCAGAATGATGTGATCGTCGCGATTGTCGAACGCACTGCCCAGAGCCGCTAGCTGCGAGCGGTCGTTGGTGAAGGCATCGCACTGCCCGCTGGTGTAAGCGGCTATCACCGCGTCGGTGTCTTCAAATGTCAGCGCCGAAATGTTGAGATTGTTCTGGTTGGAGAAGTCCTGCAGGTTCAACTCGGTGGTGGTGCCCTGAGTGACGCAGACCGAAGCGTCCTTAAGCTCCAGCGCGCTGGACAATCCCAAGGACTTTTTGACCATGAAGCCCTGGCCGTCGTAGAACATGGTCTGGACGTAGTTGCCCCACTGGGCGTCGCGAGATGTTGTCCAGGTAACGGTGCGGACCAGCAGGTCCACCTCACCCGATTGGATGGTCGGCCCGCGTTCGGCGGCCGTGATGAAGCGAATCTCAATGGCGGTAGGATCGCCCAACACTGCGGTGGCCACCGCGCGGCAGAGGTCAATGTCAAAGCCTACACTGTTGCCGGAGGCGTCCAGGGAACCGTAGCCTGGAACATCATTGCGGCTGGCGCAGATGAGTTTGCCCCGGTCTTTTACCGCCTGGAGTCGGTTGCCAGTCATCTGCTCGGCGGCTGCCTGACCTGTGGAACCGGCTGGCTCCGACTCCTGGCTGCACGCGGCCAGCGTAACAACCATGACCAGG
>JACZRM010000019.1 GCA_022576105.1 Chloroflexota bacterium
TAGAGCTATCACGTGGTGTTGGGGCTTCAAGTGGGTTATCACCGCCGGGATAATTAGGGACAGAGAAATAAACGACACGTCTACCGTGATCAAGTCTACCGGTTCCGGCAGCTCAAATGAATGTCGGGCGTTTATTTTCTCCATCACCACCACCCGGCGGTCTTGTCGCAGGCGGTGGTGCATCTGCCCGTGGCCCACGTCCACGGCGTAAACCATACACGCCCCTCGTTGCAGCAAACAATCGGTGAATCCGCCGGTGGAGGCCCCCACGTCCAGGCAGACCATTCCTTCAACCGACATCCCAAATGCGTCCAGGGCGTGGGCTAACTTCAAGCCACCCCGACTCACGAAGGGAAGCCTGCCCCGCACCTCCAGCGGCGTGGTGTCGGACAGGGTGCTGCTGGCCTTCATGACCCGCCCGGAAGGCGCAAAGACCAGACCCTCCATAATCAGGGTTTGGGCCTGCTCCCGGCTCTCGGCTAGGCCTCTTTCGGTTAGCAGCAGGTCGGCTCTTTTTCTGCTGGTCTTTGGCGGCATAGTGGGTTAAGGCGAGGTATTTTGCTTGATCGAGTTATTGGGCCCGGGGTTCTGTGTACCGACAGTCTAGCAGTTCGTAGGCCTGAGTCCTGGTAATCGTTGTCTCAATTGGGCGCACCGAAAGGTTGGCGAATGGGACCGGTCGGCGCAGCGGTTTATAAAACGACTACCTGGTCATTCTGAACCGGAGCGAACTGGAGGTGAAGAATCTAAGGATCATGGTTGCGAAGTTAACCTATGCCTTTGGATAAGCCCAGGACGAAACGAAACTGCCCGCCCAATCGGCCTTTCGACAAGCTCAGGACACACGGGACGAAGGGTTTCGCAGAATGACCTGAATGTTCAAAATATTAGCAGTTACTCGTAAAACTGCACCGGGTAGATGACCTGAATCACCTGACTTTGCTGCAGAACGTCGAAGTAAGTATTGTTACCGGAGGGATTTTGCAGCCAGCGGCGCACAAAATAGGAGCCCATGTTGGCTAGTTGAATACAAGCGGAGTACTCGGCGGACACGTAGCAGAAATTTTCCAGGACCGCGGGAGAGGGAATCTCGTTCTCTGAGTTAAGGAACAGGTTCATGTACCCAGGGTCGACCGACTTGCGCTGACCGGCCACCACCAGGCCGAAATCTCTGGTGGGAAGATCAGAATCCATCATTCGGTCGGGGCTGATGTCGGCAACGTTGGTTTCATCCATAAACATGTTCAGGGCAAACAGGAACTTGCTAATGGTTATTTCCGATGGACTTCCCAAGAAAGCGTAGGGACTATTTTCGACCGCCCTGGCTTTGGCAAATTCCTGCTTGTCGATGTAGGCCACAATTGCCGGAGTCTCCCGGCGCACCAGAATGCTGAAACAATCTTGGATTAGTTCGGCCCGCTTTGCCGGAGCCCAGGAACTGTAGAAACCGGTTCCTTGGAAGATATCACGGGCCCGCAATTCTTTAGGCGCGCCTGATTCCCCCAGGGGGTTGCCGAAATGGCGGCGGCAGAGGGCGTTGAACTCACCAGTCATAGCAACGCACTGTTGTTCATGGACCAGGAGACCCATGTAAACATGGTGCATCTGGTTTGGGTCGTTCAGACTATTGCCGGTATCTCCCGACTCTCCCAGATAGACCAGATACATCTGGCACCTCCTAAATATATGGAAATTGCCCTATCGTACAATGAGGGTAGGGCAATTTGTTTTCAAGCCAGAGTATGGCGGTCAGCCGGGTTGGTCCCTACGCGCCCGCTTCACCGTCGGTGGATTCTGACTCTGGAGCGGGGGCCGCCGCTTCCTCGGCGCCCTCCCTAATTTCGGCTTCCTCGACTCGGGCCGCTTCGATTCTAACCACCACCTCTTCAGCATCGGTAAGCATGGCGACATTGGCTGGCAGGGTTATTTCTCCGGCCCGAATCACGCCGTTGGGATCGGTGAGAATCTCCAGGTTCACTTCCAGTTCGGGTGGTATCTCCAGCGGCAAAGCCTCAACGGTCAGCTCGCGCAATTGCTGAATAACGGTGCCGCTGATCTCTCTGGCGCCGGGAGATTCACCAACCAGGTTAATGGGCACCTGAGCGGTCATGCGCTGAGTGGCCCGCACTGCCATGAAATCAACGTGAAGAATATCGCCCCGTACCGGGTGCCACTGAACCTCTCGGGCAAAGGTGAGCTGTTCACCGCTTTCACCTTTAACCGTAACCACGATTGCGGTGGTGCCGCCGGACCGAGCCAGAGCACGTAGGATTTCCCGATGTGTGCACTGCAAAGAACGGGATTCGACCTCGGGCCCGTACAAATGGACCGGGATGACCCCGGCCCGGCGCAATTGCTTTACTTTTTTGCCCAGTACATCCCTGGGCTCTAATTCCAGTTTAACCGCCTCGGTGGTCATGGACGCAACGCTCCTTCGATTGGGCCAGTTCTGCAACCAGTACCGACGCCCCACACACAGTGATCGTGAGGCTTTTTACCAGCGTATATGATAGCACTGAGCAGATGGAAAGGAAACCACACTGCTTAACGGTTGTCGGCGGTTATGTTGCCGTGCATTGTATCGAGATCAAAGGCGCTGCGTTGATCGAGTAGGCCGGCGGCCCATCTAATCTTGACACTTGGGTTACTATGGGTTTGATATCTTAGACTCATCTGGAGGTTCGGGCATGGCATCTCATTCACTGGGTCTGACGCTGTACCAAGCCGCGCGCCAGAAGGGGGTGCCATTCACCCAGGAGAACGAGCCAACTGATCGGCAGATAAGGGCCAACGGCCTGAACTTTCACTATCTGGAATGGGGCAGCCCGTCCAATCCGCTCATCGTAATGCTGCACGGCGGCTCCCAGCAGGCCCATAGCTGGGATTTCGTCAGCCTGCCTTTGTCGGAGGACTACCATATTATTGCCTTGGACCAACGAGGTCACGGCGACAGCGATTGGGCGCCCGACGGTGACTACTCCGTTGACGGTCACCAGAAAGACATTGATGGTTTTGTTGACGCATTGGGTTTAGATGGTTTTAACCTGATCGGCCACTCCATGGGCGGTCGGAACAGCTACATTTGGGCCTCTCGCCATCCCCAAAAGCTCAGGTCGCTGGTCATAGTGGACACCGGACCGGAAGCCCAGGCCCAAGGTCGCAATCGTATTCAAACCTTCCGGGAACTGCCGGACGAACTTGACACCTTTGAGGAATTCGCGGAGCGGGTCCAGGAATATACCGGCCGCAGCCGGGAGCAAACCCTGGGAGCTTTGAAATACAGTATTCGTGAGCGCGAGGACGGGAAGTGGTCCTGGAAGTACGACAAGCTGCTGCGAACACCGGGGCAGCGTTCACCCCAGTGGACGTCCGAGCAGCTTTGGGAAGCGGTGTCCAAAATTACCTGCCCCACCCTGGTGGTGCGGGGCGGCGACAGCGACATCTTCGCCGATGCCACGATGCAGAAGATGCAGCAGGTCATCCCCAATTGCTCCACGGTGACGGTGCCCGGAGCGGGTCACCTGGTGGCCGGGGACAACCCGACCGACTTCCTGGCGGCGGTGAAAGCGCATTACGCCGGAATTGGCTGACCGCCAGACTGGGGGTGTACCCTTGGCTCGACCAGGCGCCCGTGGTCAGACCAGCCATGCCCGGAGTATCCCCCACGGGTAAAGAGGAGCGGGACTGGGCCTCGGCTCCAAATCATTCTGAGCACAGGCTCCCGTTCGTCCTGAGAATATCCGAACTGCCACCACCACCACCGGAATTGGTCTCGGCTCCCGTACGTCCTGAGCCAGTCAAAGGATGACCTGGGGGAACCCGTCAATTCTCTATCACCCCGGCCGGCAACCGCTGGGAATCGCCTAGTTAATCAGCCGGGGTATTCCATCTCCCAGTAAGAAGCCAATTCCCGCCGACACTGCTCCAATCCCCAGGATTTCCAGGCCTTGCAATATGGGCGACCGCTGTACCATCCTGCCCTTGCCCATGCCCAGCACGAACAACCCGCACAACGATCCCAGCACCGAGATCCCAATGGCCATCCCGCCCGACAGGAACAGGTAGGGGATGATGGGTATGATTGCGGCTAAGATGAAGGAGCCTCCCATGGCAAAGGCATCCTTAATCGGGTTGCCGGCATCTTCGGGGCTAATGCCCAACTCCTTCTCGATCAGGGTATTGAGCCACAGCTCTTTGTCCTGGGAAATTTCATCAGCCAGTTTCCGCGCTTCTTCGTAGGTCTTGCCTTCCCGCTGGTAAATTACCACCAGCTCCGCAAATTCTTCCTCGGGACTTTCCTCTAATTCCCTAGCCTCCCGGGCAATTTCAGCCCGTTTTACGTCTTGCTCCGCGCGGGACCCCAGATAGGCGCCGGTGCCCATGGATAGCATTCCCGCCAGCGCCGCCGCCAGTCCGGCCACCAACACGGCGGCATTGCTGCTAACCGCCGATACTCCGGATACCAGCAACGTGGCATTGCCCCCCGCAACCGCGATCGCTGTAACCAGCGCAACCGTGCTGAGAATACCGTCCTGAGCACCAAACACAACTTCCCGCAGCCGGCCCAGGTTGGCGACCCGGAATCGCTCCCGGTCGACTTCCATGGCGGCGGCGGTGTAGGTGGCCAAATCCAACTCACCCAGTCCTTCGCGAGTTGGGAGGACGGCAGCCAGAGGAGATGTACTGGGAATAGCCCCAGCGACCGGTTCGGCGGCCACCGCCGGTGTTGGTTGTTGGCTTAGACGTTCCTGCTTCTGCTCCAGCAGGTCCAGAGCGCGGGTGAACACCTCAAGGTGATGCCGTTCCCTTTCCAGCGCCAGGGCAAAGGAGTCGGCGGCATCTTGTCTCCCCTCGTCCAGCGCATCCTGGATCATCCTGGGGTACATGGTGCTGAACTCTCTGGACTCGGCAATCGTTACCCCTTTTAGGTTGTCGACGGTGGCGGCAATTTCCCCAGCCACCCTCAAGTGGTTCATGCCGTGGATGGTTTCGGCTCCGGCTACTTCTTGAAATATCTGGGCCACTTCCGGATGCCCCTCTTCCAGGGCACGGTGAGCGTAGGCGTTGTATTTTAGATAGGCCAAAGCCTCGCCAACGATAGCGGACCATAGATTTTTGTCCGTTCTGGTTAGACCAGCGGCGTCGGTAGTCATGCACCTTATCCTTTCTTATCGAATTGCGGAGGCATCGGGCAGCCAACGCTTTCGCTGCCCGCATCGAAGCCTGGGGTTTTGCTGCGTAGAGTTACCGACCGGCCGGCGTTGGGCCCTAGCACATTGCCAAGGAGAATTCCCGATCCGCTCTCCCGTTTACTGGCCCATTATATAAAAGTCAGCGAAAAATGAGAAATATTGCCGGCGGGAAGTTACTGGGAAGTTACCCGGAGAATGCTGGCAAACAGCTTTTATTGCCAGAGTTGTAGATTCTAATAACCATTCTGTTTATAGGCCGCGTAAAAGTCCTGGGTGATTCCGTAGGGGCGCACCGCCGTGCGCCCCTACTATCATATACAGAATCGGTATAAGGGACCGGTTCTGAAGTTCTGATTGGTTGAGGGTTACATCCGGGGCGTTCCGTGGTGGGCAGTCATTCGCCACCCCTGGGCGGTGCGGACGAAAATGTTGGTGGCCAAAACGCCAAAGTTGTTGGCCCGGCCCTGCAGCACGCTGGTGATATTCTCAATGCAGGTAACCCAGGCGCAATCGCCCTCAATTGCCACATTCACGTATTGGAGGTTGAAATGCATGAGAGTGGCGTGGTCGAAGATGCCCTGCCAGCTTTCTCTGATACTGTCCCAACCCACCAGCGGCGACCAGCCCGGATGCACACACAAGGATCGTTCTGAATTCTCCCAGGCGGACTCCATACTGTCGATGTCCAATGCGCCAAAGGCATCATAAAACCGTTGGTTGGCCGCTTTGACAGCTTCGTTGTCGGTCAGGTCTGACTGCATGATAGCCTTACTAGATTGACCGGTTTTAACCTGCGCATCAGTGCGAACTGGAGGAAGCAGGACGCCATCCCGATCCCTGCCTGGTTCATTAGGAGATGGCGTCCCCGGTGACTCTAGGATTTAACCTCAGAGTATTGCCTCAGGTTGTCCCGTTATCCCCAGCGGGGTTGTTCGTCTAGGTTAATGCCCAAGGCCGTCTTGCCCACGAATTCGTGGCTTAGGGCCGAGTTGGCCGGGTGAATCAAGCCCAGGCGAGCGTCGCGCCAGATACGTTCCATCCCAGATTGTTTGAATATGGCGAAGCCGCCCTGCAAGTCCAGGCACTTGTCTACCACCTTCCATGCGCCCTGGACCGCCCGGTACTTGGCGGCAATAATTTTCAAGCCCCAATTGTCGCCGTGATCCACTCCATCGGACCATTCCTGGGCAATTTTTTCGATGTGAGGTTGAATCGCCTCCATTTCCATGACCATTTCTGCCACGTCGTGCTGAATCTCAGGGTGGTAGATCATCGGCCGGGTCAACCCGATGGAAGTCTTGGTCTTGAGGCCTGCAATGGTCTCGTCCAGCATCCGCTGGGCGATGCCGTAGTAGACGTTGGCAAAACCCAGCAACGCCCAGGCGAAGATTCCGATCACGAAGAGATCAATGCCGGCTGCGCCCGCCGAGACCACTCGGCCGATGTACTTGTCCGGCACAAACGCCCCGTCCAGGATGGTGTCCTGACTCTGGGTGGCCCGCATACCCAGGGTGTCCCAGACGTCCACTATAGTAGAGCCTTCAGTGCCTCGGGGCATGAAGGCATGAACCACCTTGGGTGCGTTGGGGTCGCTGGTATCCATGCCGTGAAGTCCCATATAGGTCCATACCGGGGTCAAGCTGCCGAAGGACTTGCGCCCAGTGAAACGGTAGCCGCCATCGACGCGCTCTGCCTTGGTAGTTGAAAGAAGCACTGGGATGTCGTTGCCGGGTTCAGCATGGCCGGCGGCAAAGATCGCGCCGTTGTTTACCGTCTCGGTCAGCATCCATTCCAAAGACTTGTCTCCGGAGCGCCAGACGTCGGCGGCCAGTCCAGTCCAGTAAAGATGCATGTTTACGGCCAGCGCCGTCGGTCCGGCATGGTAGGCAAGTCGACGTGTCTCTTGGGCTACCTCTGCCAGCGTTAGACCCAGCCCGCCCAGTTCCTTGGGGACCGCCGCGTTCAGGAAACCAGTGTTCTTTATTTCTTCGAAGTCCTCGGTAAAGAACTTGTTATCCTGATCGTAGCTGGCTGCCCGGTCCATGCAACGCTTTAATAGATCGTCGGATAGTATTTGACTGCTTACCGCTACCATTTTGCTCCTTCTCAGTGGTAAAAATTATTTTTGCCTCGGGATTCTTTGCACCCACAACAATCTTTACTGGAAACCCATCAGATGGGGAAAGGGGCAGGTGGAACCTGCCCCTGGCGGACGTAGGAAAACGGCAACAACTGTTAAACTTTCTCAGGTCTAATGCCCGGGTCTAGTGCCCAGATCTAATGCATGGGAGAGAAAGCTGCCGGTATCAGTATCTTGTTCTCTTGTCGTACCAGGAATTCCCGGGTTGGCGGCGGCCAGTGCTCGTTCTTACTGGCTTCGGCCCGTATCTGGTCGCGCTCTTCCAAGTCCTTGTAGGGCCAAATGTGCACCCACTTGTTAAGTCCGCCCAGTTCGGTGTACATACCGGCGGCCAGCGGGGAGTACTCTTCCCGGTGGGGCACTGCGGCGGCCCAGCGTTTGAGCACCTCACCCATGGTGCCCGGCTGGTAGGTGTAGGTCCGCATCTCGTAAATGTTGCCCAGGGCTTGGTCTCCACCCAGGGGACGCATGAATTCGGCCGGAATGAAAATCTCCGACTCCATGTTCAGTATGTTGCCGGCATTAGGAGGAGGCCATCCCTCTACTTTGGTGCCCCGACACTCTTCCCGGTGTTCCAGGCTCTCGTAGGGCCAAACGTGGATCACCTGGTTCAGTGGGCCGATATCGGTGTGCCAGAATGCGCCGAGAGGGGACACCTTCGCTCGGGCCGGCAGGGCCTTGCCGAAATTCTCTTCGAACTGTGCTACTGTGCCGGGCTTCAGGGTGTAGGTTCGCACTTCGTAAATCATAGCTATTCATCTCCTCCCAGATTTAGGCCGGTTTTGGGTGCACCCAGTATAAGAGTCGAAACGCGCCCAGTCTAGCAAAAACGCTGGCTACGGGCAAGCTGGACGCTTCGGCGATAGTGAATCAACTTGGCGTCCAAGAACGGGGCTTGGTTACACCGCCGAAGGCCGGTGTCCAGATACAATCGGTGTTCAGGCGCTGCAATGGATTCCGGCGCAAGCCGGAATGACGAGAACTAAACTAACACGTAACCATTTCCGCAAAGCACGTTGCCGGAAATGGTGAGTCGTCAAGCAGGATCAGCGGCGGCTGCTGGAGCGGATAAATGTTTTCGCAGGCCCAGGCTGACCGGCAAAATAATCAGGGTGGCCAATCCCATCACCACCACGGTTACGTTCAGGCTGAAGGCGTCGGCAATGAACCCATAGACCAGCGGAGCCAGCACCGTGCCGCCTTCGTTGGTGGTGTAGAAGAACCCGTAGAGGCGGGCCCGGCGCTGAGCGGGAATCAGGTCGGCGACGCTGGCGTACAGGGCCGACGATGTGCCGTTCAGTCCAATGCCCAGTATCACCATCAGCGGGGCGAAAGCCAGGGGTGGCGACGCCAAGGAAACCACCAGCAGCAGCGCGGTCATTCCCTTGGTTGCCCACACCAGGTTCACGGTATGATACCGTTCGCCCAGCCAGCCGACCACGTATTTACCGGCGGCTCCGCCGGCGAAGAGCAGCAGCAGCATCAGACTTATCTGCGCCGGCCCCATGCCTTTGGCGTCCATAACGAAGGGCAGGAATACCAGCGCTGCGCCTCGCGTCGCCGAGTCCAGGAGACCGACGATGCTGAGCATGACGAATCCAGACATATTTCCCTGGTTGGCGTTGTTTAAGTAGCCCTCTTGACCGGCGTCAATCTGCCTGGCGGGTGGGCGTCCAATGTCCACCGATCTTTTGGCCAGGGTGGACAGGGCCATGAAGGCCAGTCCGGTGGCGCCCACCACCCACAAAACGGTGCGCCAGCCAAAGGGTATGGCGATCAACGCCACCAACGGGGCCAGCATCTTCCCCAGGTCTCCGGCGAAGTTGACCGTGCCCACCGCGGTTGACCGTCCCCGGTCATCGTAGGCCCGCGACACCAGGCTGGACGCCAAAGGATGCTGGGTCCCGCCTCCCAATCCGCCCAAAAAGCTTACCCCCAGCAGCAAGGAAAACGCCGGCGACAACGCCATGAAAATGAGGCCCAAAGACACCCAGGCATTGCCCATCACCAGCAGCCAGAACTCTCCGGTGGTCTCAGCCAGGATACCCGCTGGAATTTGCAGTACGGCGGTGGCCCCGGTGAATAGCGAACGCAGCAAGGCTACCTGGGCAAAGGAAAGGCCCAGGTCGGCTTTGATGATCGGCAGCAGGGGGACCAATAGCGCAAAGAAGAGGTCGCTCCAGACGTGCATGATGGAAGCAAAGCCCAGCGTCCGCCGCGATTGCGGGGCTTTGGTTACGAAATCAAGCAAGACCGGTGCAGCTCATGGCGTTAGGTTTAGAATGTGGCAAGCAGATTTGTCGACCGGGGTTAGTCGCCCGATGTTAGTGTCCCGGTGTTAGCAGACGAACGCTAGTGTAAGAAGGGCCCGGCAACCTGTCAAACTTGTTGGATTAAAGTAGGCAGGACTGTAATATGCTGATAGGAACAGACATAAACAACCGGTAGGTTCTCCCGCGAACAGCCCTGATTTAGTGTGGCTTTGATACGCTTCGCTACTCAACCAACATCAGCCCTCGTTGGTAGAGTAAGCCGCGAGGCCGTATCGAGACCATTGCTTCCAGCAGGGGCACACTCTTAGATAAGATGCCTGGATTAAACAGCCTTCCGGCTTTGACAGGGCGGCAAGCAGACGCCTATCATGTTTTTCAGAAATGTCCCCGACCCGATATTTCCTCTACCCCGATATTTCCTCTACCCAAGGAGGCGCAATATGGCCACCATCCCGGAATTGAAGGAGCAGTACGAGAGTCTGGACCAGCAGCTCTCGTGGAAGAGTGAAGATGCCGAAGACGGGATTAATGCTTCCTGTCTGCTGGCTTTTCAATACGAATTCCCAGAACAAGAATCGGAAGTGAGCATTGACACCGACGAGTTTACCGCCGTGTGTCCCTGGACCGGATTGCCCGACTACGGCGCCCTGTTTATCAGCTACGTGCCGGCTCAAAGCTGTATTGAGCTGAAGTCGCTGAAGTTCTATCTGCTGTCCTACCGCGACGTGGGTATCGTGCAGGAACATGCCGCCAACCGGATTCTCAAAGACCTGGTGGCCCTGTGCCAGCCCCACCGTATGAAAGTTACCCTGGACTACCGGGTCCGAGGCGGGATTCACACCGCGGTTTCCGCAGAATACAACTCAACCAAGGATTGACCAAGGATTAACCATGCGATTCTCCGGTACCTTCATAATCGTCGTTGCCATTTTTATCACCGTCCTGATTACTTCCAACATCATGGCGGTGAAGCTGATTCACGTCGCGACACTGCCGGGCCAGTTCATGGGCAGCGACCTGGTCTTCTTGCCCGCCGCGATTATCGTGTTCCCCATCAGCTACATCATCGGTGATGTGCTTACCGAAGTCTACGGCTTTCGAACCGCCAGGGGGGTTATCTGGCTGGGATTCGCCTGCAACGTTTTGGTGGCCTTGCTGCTGTGGCTGGGCGGGATCATTCCAGCCGAGGTTTTCTGGCCGGACCAGGAAGCCTACGCCACGATACTGGGCCAGTTTCCGCTAATCCTCCTGGGTTCCTTCCTGGCCTATCTGGTGGGTGAGTTCTCCAACTCGGCTACTCTGTCGCTGCTGAAGACCTACACCCAGGGGCGCTTTCTCTGGCTGCGCACCATCAGTTCAACCATCGTCGGGCAGGGGATCGACTCATTTGTGTTCATCTTCATTGCTTTTGGAATTAGTGGAGCTTTGGGTCCGGAAACTCTCTTCCGCACCGCCCTGTTCCAGTGGTGGGCGAAGATTGCTTACGAGGCGCTGGCTACGCCGCTGACCTACGCCTTGGTCAACTACCTGAAGCGCAAGGAAGAACTGGACGTTTACGACAGCCCCCGGTCGCTAAACCCGCTGGGTGTGTTCGCTTAGCAGAGCGCTGATCGGCGTGTTTTCTCGTTGGCAATGGTTCATTTTGAACCAGGCCTGGTGAGCGTGTCCTCTCCGGTGGCATCAAGGACAGAGCGCGCCCTGAGGGCAGCGAAGGGGCTCAGAATGACATTTTAGGCAAGGCTGCGAAATGGGAAGGGGCGCCTGATGATCGAGGCGCCCCTAAGTCGTTTATTACGGTTCCAGAGGGTCCGCTGGTCTAGCTATCTTCCCGTAGAAGATTCCCCCATCTGGGCGATGTTGTGGCTCAATTGGTCCCGCAGGGCGCTGGTGGAGGTCATCTTGGCGGCCAAGGCGCGAGCGTTTTCGTCAACCCGGTAGGAGTTTCTCAACTGAATATGCAAGTCCCGGTAAAAGACCAGGTCCTCTTCGCTAATACCATCGATTATAACGCCGCTGAAAGGTGAGTTTTCTTCACCGTACAATGAGGCCAAGGATGGATTCTCGGGGTCTCCACCGGTCTGAATAGTGTATTCGCGCGCCGACGGTTGGCCTAAGTAGGTCCCCCGGAACCAGGCTATGGTGCTTTGAGCCACCGTCATTGCGTACCGCCATTGGTGTCGACCCAGAACATCGGATGAGCCTGCGGCCTCCATGTCGTTGTAAATTCTCCTCAAGACCGACAGGGTATCCGCAGCGCAGTCGTTGACGGCCTCAATGTAATTTTCCAGGCCTTCCAGGAACACACTGGCGGAAGGTTCGGACTGCATCTCCTGATAAGTGGGATGCTGCATCCACGGCGGTTGGTACACCGGTTCAACATCTCCGCGCAGGACCTGCTCGAATATGTCCTCTTGGTCTCCGCCCAAGGATTCGATCAATTCCTCCATCCAAACCAGATCGGGTGAAACTTCCAGCAGCGGAATTGAACTTACGAAATCTACCACAATTTGCAGGTGGGCCTGCTGATCGGGTGAGACGCTGCTCCGTGCCGGGGAGCGGCGGAAGGGACTGGGCAAGGCTCTTCTGGGAGCGTTCAGCGCTGGGGTGGGAGGAGTAGTTGCCCCAGTTCCCTGGGCCGGCCCCGTGATCTCCGGTCTGGATATGCGCACGAACTCTGGATAGGCCGATGCTTCCTGGGCCGTCTTGCGGGCGAGGTGCACCCGAGAGTAAAATGCGTACGCTCCGCCACCTGAGGCGATTATTCCCAAGGCCACCATGGCCGATAGGAGCCATATCGGAACTATCCCGGAGTTCATTTCAAACACCGGGGAGTAGGAACTTTCGTTGGAGGCCAGGTCTACGGCCTGGACCCGCCAGTAGTAGGTGCCCCGGGGCAAGGCTTCTTCCTTGTTGAAATTGTAAGAAGGGCTGGACAAGCCTTTTCGATCGACCAATATGTCCAGGAAGTCTCGATCGGCAGCCACCTGGATGTTGTACGTTACTCCGCTGGGGTCTTCCACCGGCGTCCATCGGGTGGCGGGCCGGAACTTGCCAAATAGTGCACCGCTGTCACCGTTGCCCGGGGAACGCAGTGCCGGGGCCGATGGCGGAATGCTTTCTATCTCAAATATTTTTTGCACTCGCTTCCCGCTCGTATCAAGGGCGATTACCGAGTGGCCGCCCTTGATTGACTGAGGAACAGTCAGCTGCAGATTGAAGCTGCCGGATTCGTCGGTGACCACTGTTGCTTCGGTGAGGTCATCATAAGCCAAGGTTATGCTGGAGGAAGGACTAAATCCGGTACCGGATACTGAGAGGCTCATGCCTACGTTGCCAGCCTGCTCACTCAGAGTAATATGGGGCACCACGGTGTAAGTCTGCTGGGCTTGAGCAGATAGACTGCCGACCGCCCCAGACGCGGTTACTGTATGCTGTCCTGCCGCCGATGGCGGAACCATGAACGACGCTTCAAAGTTTCCTTTGACATCAGCACTGACGCTGGGGATCACTATCTGGGGGCCAAACTTGACCTCAATATTCTGTTGGTTAGGCCCGAAGCCGGCGCCGGTGAGTGCGATGTTTTTGCTGGATGGTCCGGTTGATTCAGTCAGGGTCAGGCCGGGAACGACCTGGAAGCTGAGTTCAGAGCCAAGGGCAATTCCTGAAGAACCGGTTACGACAATAGTGTGGCGGCCGGCGGTTGCAGCCGGCACCACCAGGGAGGAGGTAAACGCTCCCTGTGAATCGGCCACTATCCCAGACAGGATCGGCGCGCCATCAAAGGACACTGTAATTCCCTGTTCATTGGCGCCAAATCCCCTCCCGGTGATGGCCATCGTAGAGCCGGGATTGCCGGAGTTGGTAGTCAAGGCTACATGGGTGAGCAGTGTAAAAATCTGTTTCTGAATGCTTCCGGCGGGAGTAAGTGCTCCCGAAGCCGCCAGTTCATAGGAATTGGCCGGGATTGCCGGGATGGCGAAGGAAGTGTTCCAAGAGCCGGCAGCATTGGCGGTAATGCCAGTGGCAATGGTTTTGTCACCCAGCTTCAAAGTAATGCCAGACTCGTTGGGAGCGAACCCGCTGCCGGAAACAGTAACTGATTCGCCCGGCCGGGCCTGAGGCTTATTTATGGAAAGGCCAGCGGCTACCGTAAAGAGGCGCTGAAGGTCGGAACCCACACCGGCTGCCTTAATGGTATAGGTCCCTTTGGGCGACGGTGGGATGACCAGGTTGACCGACCAGGAACCCTGAGCATCGGCGGAAGTAGACGTAACAATGGCATTGTTAAGTTAAGGGTTCGATTCCCTTATTCTCCACCAAAAGAGCAAGACAAGAACAACAGGAGTAAGTTATGATGACAACTAGGCAAAGGATAGAGTATTACATATTCAAAGTCTTTTCCACCATGCCATATACTAACTACTACACTTTGATATCCTCTTTGTAATTCTATATAATCTATAAAATGTGTATTGTGAATCATTTTTATTATCTCCTTAACATTTCTGTAATTCTATCTGCATAATTAAATTTACTTAATACAAAATCTTTCTTAATTGTTGCTTCATTTCCCCAATAAGGAATAACCCAATCATCACCTAATCCAACACAAACTTTAATTTTAACTGTTTTCTTATTCTCTTTAATTATTTCATATGTTGCATGACTATCTGCAAATGGTTCTTCAATAATCCTACCTACTAACTTACCTTCAATTTTTGCTTTTTCATCTTGCTTGTTTAACTTCTCTTGATTTGCTTCCCATTGTTTT
>JACZRM010000223.1 GCA_022576105.1 Chloroflexota bacterium
GGTCCTGGGCGCAACAACTGCGATACTGGCGGGGGGCGGCGGGTGGGTGGTCTACATGATGGTCAAGTCGACCAAAAACGTGGTGCCCAGCATGGCCAGCAGGGTGGTGGGCAGGATGGGGACGGTGACCACGGGCCTGGCCCCGACGGGCACTGTGCAGATAGGCAGCGAGCTGTGGACCGCGGTGTCGGACAGCGACGAGCCTATAGATGCGGGCGAGAGGGTGGAGGTCAAGGCCCTGGAGGACCTGACCCTCCGGGTGTCAAAAACTACAGAGCAAAGGAGTTAGCATGGTCTTCTGGAGAATTGTAAACCAGTACGAGCGGATGGTGGTCCTGCGGTTTGGCAAGATGCTGGGAGAGGCGAAGCAGCCCGGCATTCGGGTGGTCATACCCTTCGTAGACAGGGCCATCAAGGTGGACATACGTGAGCAGGTGGACCGAGTGCCCACCCAAAAGTACATCACCCTAGACAACGTGGTAGTCGATATGGACTTCGTGATCTATTTTCAGGTGATGGAGGATACGGCCGAGAAGGCAGTGCTGGACGTCCAGAACTTTGAGCAGGCGGTGATCAACCTGGCCTTCGCGACCTTGCGTGCGGTCATTGGCGCCATCGACCTGTCCGCCGCTTTATCGGAACGGGAGCGGATCCGCGACGACGTGCAGGTGCGGATGGACGAAGTCACGGGGCGTTGGGGCGTCAAGGTCTCCCAGGTAGAGATTAATGAAATCGATCCCCCAGCCGGTGTCAAACAGGCGATGGAGCGTCAGAAATCCGCCGACGCCATCAAGACCGCCGATATTACCGAATCAGAGGGACAGCGGCAATCTCAGATAAACCGGGCTGAAGGTGAGAAACAGGCGGCCATTCTTGGAGCCGAAGGCAGTCGCGCGGCTGAGATTCTTGATGCCGAGGGTAATCAGCAGGCCACGGTGCTGCGGGCTCAGGGGTTTAGCACTGCGTTGAACGAGATTTACCAGGTGGCCAGCACGGTGGACGCCAAGACCATGAGCCTTCAATATTTTGAGACTCTAAAATCTCTGGGGGCCAGTCCGGCCACCAAGTTCATCTTCCCCATGGAATTTACCAGCATGCTTTCTAACTTCATGGGGATGGGGCGCGACCAGCAGTCAGATAGCGGGGGCGATACCAAAAACTAGCTTTGCCCCCAAAGGTTGAACACAGCGCCAGAGTAAGGGCCAGACACTGATCAGTGTCTGGCCCTTGGCTATTCCGGTTGTTGTGCCAGGTTTTAGGTGGCGGGGTTGACCTACGCGGTTAGCTCCGCTTCTTCCGGCACCAGTTTGGGCAATGCCAGCAGCCCCTCCGGGGTGCTGCCCAACACATCGGTCCGGTTTCTAGAGTGGAGCAGTGCGGTATAGCAATTGATCAGGGAATCGCAGGCATTGCGGTCCATAGTTTCCAGGTGGGGTTCAAGTCCTTTGATCAGCCTGGGCAAGTGTTCCTTCATAAAGGTCAAACTGCTTGTGCTATTTTTGGGAGGTACACTGTCGCCAAAAAGAATCACCTTGGTCGCGTGAGGATAGACTTCAATCACCTCGAACCCCAATTTTCCCAGTTTGGTGCTGAGGTCAATCCCACGATAAATTAGATTGCGGATAATTGAACCCTTGCTGGTGAAAAAACAACTGATGCCCATGCGGGCCAATTCAAGTTCAAGCTGCCGGCCCTTCCTCTGAGGAGTGTACGACTTGCATTCGCAGGCGGTCTCCAGGCAGCATAGACCATTGGGCAGACCCAAGGGCGTGCCAATGGCGATTAGAGATGGCTGCAGAGTTTTCGCGGTTTGTATAATCTCGTCGTCGGTGTGGGCAAAACCCAAGAACTCAAGCTCTGGCTCTGGGTTGGAATTTAGCGCGGCGAGCGCACTGGGGTGTTTCAGGGAACTTCTTAGATCGACACCTAAAACCACCATTATTCTTCTCCGTTATCAAAAGATTTCCTCAGACCGTTCCCGGTGCAGGAACGGACCGTCTGGGAATCCGATGCGGGCAAAACCTAAAAAGCAGGCTCGGGTTAGGGCTAGTCCAGGTTCTTATCTGGGGCGTGAACCCATTGCTCCGTAAACCCTGGCGAATCCAATAGACTCTTCGCTGCGGAATAGGGATCAGACTCTTTCCGGATAACCTGGTTCAAAATTTTGGTCAGTGCCGGACTGGTCTTAATCAATGCCTTCAGTCGACTGCTCAGTTCTTCCTCAACCGTCTCCAAGAATTCCTGCTTACGCCGGGCTTGCCGCTTGGTCTCCAGCCCTGAGGTAGCCTTCAAGTGCGATTGGTGCTCTTGAATTTTGCCCCAGAGTTGCTCAATGCCTTCCCCGGTTTCAGCTTGCGTCAATATCACCGGTGGGTCCCACTCTAAAGGAGACAAAGCCAACTGGAGCATGGAAGTGATGGCCGCGGCCATCTGGTTGGCGCCCTCTCGATCAGACTTGTTAACCAGGTAGATGTCGGCGATTTCCAAGAGACCGGCTTTGAGGGTTTGGATTGTATCCCCCGATTCCGGCACCAAGGTCACCAGAACAGTATCGGCAACCCCCATTATCCCCAATTCAGTTTGACCTACCCCCACGGTTTCTACCAGCACCACGTCTTTGCCGGCGGCGTCCAGCAGGCGTACTATGCTTTTGACTATGCGGGGCATCCCGCCGGATTCGCCGCGAGTGGCTGTGCTGCGAATGAACACGCCTGGATCCAAGTAATGGCGCTGCATCCGAATGCGGTCCCCCAGCAGGGCGCCTCCGGTATAAGGGCTGCTGGGGTCCACGGCAATTATGCCTACGGTTAACCCCTGCCCCCGCAACAGTTCAGTAAGTCGGTCCACAATGGTGCTTTTGCCGGCGCCGGGTGGGCCGGTGATACCAATGGTATATGCTCCGCCGGTGTGCGGGTCCACCGCCTGCATCAACTGTGTCGCTTCGGCCGCTCCCCGTTCCACCGAGGATATTGCCCGGGATAGTGTGCGTTGGTCGCCCGCTAGTAACCGCTGCACAGATTCCATCATCGGGCGAGGGTCTCCACGACCAGAGGTGTTATGGCAAGTGGTGTGGGATGGACTCTAACATTCATAAAATCCTCCGTCAAGACTGCTGCCTTGGACGCTCCTTGCCTATATTTGTGGAAATAGTGTGGATTTCGGCGGTAATTAGCAGGTACCTCGGCGAAGTGTGTAGCTGTGGGACAGGTGGTACTTGACCGAGGCCGAAACTGGGAAATTGCAAAATGGTCCAAAAGTTTTACTAGAATATTCTGGTTAAATTGTTCAGGGCAATTGCCCCGGTGTGGGCCACACGGGTCGCACCGAATCCAATCATGTTTCGCGAAGCAGCACCCACCAGGGGGATAGTCATCAACTCAGAAACCAATGTTGGATAATTGAGGGTATCCATGACCGGCGTGAACCGCCCAATGACCCATATTAGGGCAACCAAGTGCACCGCACTTCAGTGCTGAACGCAGGTTAGTGGTGGAATCCGGTGTCGAAGGCCGCGCCGCTGGAGGTAATCAACAGATCGGGCCGGTGGCCCCAGCGCTTGAGGAAACGCCCAAAATTCTTCCGGCTCAACTCTTCCCTCTGATTATCATCCAACTCGGTCCACTGACGGTGCTCGTGGCGGGTCACCGGTACAGTGCTATCGTAGAAGAGGCGGTATCCTTTCT
>JACZRM010000224.1 GCA_022576105.1 Chloroflexota bacterium
TGCAGTTGATCGTGTCACTGAGAGACGATCAGTACGCCTAGTAGATTAAGAAACGCACATGGCTGGATTTCGTTCGTGGTGAGCTCCGATTTCATCGAGAGTCTCGACAAAGTCGGACCAGGCGAACCACCAGCGGGGTCGAAGGGAATTAACACCCGGACAGTAGAAGGAGAAAGTCGGATGACCACGACCAAGAAAGACCCGGTAATAGTGGTATTGCAGCTCAGCGGCGGGAACGACTATTTCAACACCGTCATACCCTATACCGACCCCCGTTACATGGATAACCGGCCAGCGGTGGGCGTCACTGAGGACCGGGTTATCAAGATTAACGACAAGATAGGGTTCCACCCAGAAATGGGCCCGCTCAAGCATATTTACGACCAGGGCAACCTGGCCATCATTCACGGTGTCGGCTACCAGAACTCGCCCCGGTCTCACTTCCGCTCCATGGACATCTGGCACACCTGTGAGCCGGAAAAACTGGGCACCGAGGGCTGGCTGGGCCGTGCCGTCCGCGATATTGACCCCAACAAAGAAAACGTGGTCACCGCCGTTAGCTTTGGCCCCAGCCTGCCCAGGGCGCTGGCATTGCCCGGTGTGCCCGTTTCCTGCGTCGATGATCTGGACAACTTTGGCATGCTTACCGGAATCACCGAGCAGCAGCAACGGACCAAGATCATTGACCGGTTCAGCCGACTGTATGCACCCACCATCGGCACCGGTTTCGTGATGGACTACTTGGGCCAGACCGGCCTGGATGCCCTGGCCGCCGCCGACATCCTGAAGGTAGCTCCTCAGCAATACTCGTCCAACGTTGAGTATCCCGACACTCCGTTGGGCAAAAAACTGAAGGGCATTGCCCAGGTCCACATGGCCGATCTGGGCACCCGCGTCTTCTACTGCGACCACGGCAGCTTCGACAGCCACTCCAATCAGGTTGGCATGCACGACCGGCTGTGGAAGGACGTGTCAGAGGGAGTGGCGTCTTTCTTCGAGGACTTGAAGGAACACAATGTCGGTGACAATGTCATCATGCTGATGTTCTCCGAGTTTGGCCGCCGGGTTCACGACAACGGCTCTGGCACCGACCACGGCGCAGCCGGTGTTGCATTCATGGTGGGAGAGAATGTCAAGGGCGGCGAGTACAGTGAATACCCGTCCACCGCACCGGAAGACCTGGAACAAGGTGACCTGGTCCCCAACCAGGACTTCCGAGGTGTCTACTCCACCATCCTGGAAGACTGGATGGGCATGGATGCCAACCCGCTGGTGGGCGGCGTCTTTGAGAAACCCAAGTTCATCTAATACGGGTTGCCAAATCGGGGAAATTTAAGAACAGTCGGAGGGCCAGTGGTATTGAGTCCGCTGGCCTTCCTGGTAAGTCAATAACTCGGTAAGGCAATAACTCGGTAAGTCAACAATCGGTCCGGCCCTGGCGCGGGACGAACCAGCACGGGGGAGATGAATGCTCACACAAGCAGCAGCGGGAAGAACCTACGATTACAGCCATTCGGTGGGGCGAGGTTCCCAGTCCGGCATGGGTTTCAGCCAACCGGTGTCCCTGGCCCTGGGCAAGGACGACCTGATGTATGTGGTGAATCGGGGCAGCGAAAGCATTAGCAACGTCGCCTGGAATCGCACTGGCATCGGCGCTCGGGTTAGCCGGATTACCGTGGGGTCAACCCCCGGCGACGAGGAATTTCTGGGCGAATTCAGCAAATACGGCAGCAACGATGGCGAATTCATCTGGGGTTCCGGCGTCGCCGTCGACCGCCAGGAGAATGTGTACGTCTCCGACGAGTGGCTGAACCAGATTACGGTTTTCGATAAGGACGGCAACTTCCAGAAGAAATGGAGCGCCCTCGAACCAGATGATGGGCAAGGTGATGGTCAAGCGCACGGTGTTGCTAACATTGCCCTTGACGCCGAGGACAATCTCTACCTGACCGATGGACGCAGCCACGAGGTACGCAAGTTCACCAAGGACGGAAAGTTCCTGGCCAGTTGGGGCGGTTTTGGCACGGCCAACGGTCAATTCAACTCACCTTGGGGCATCACTGTTGACCACGAAGGCTGCGTTTACGTAGCTGACCACCGCAACGACCGGGTTCAGAAATTCACCGCCGACGGACAGTGGTTGGCCCAGTTCGGCCAGCCGGGCGCCGATCGCGGCTCCCTGCGTGGCCCGACCGATGTGGCGGTAGACCCGGAAGGCGATGTCTACATCAGCGACTGGACCGACAATGGGGTGCAACCTGGAAAAGTACACGCCTTCGATAAAGACGGCAATTTCATCATCAGCCTCATCGGCGACGCGCAACAACTGTCAAAGTGGGCGCAGATGACCGTGGACGCCAACGCCGACTACGTGAAGCGCCGCCGCGAAGTGCCCACCATGGAGCCCGAATGGCGGCTTGCGTTGCCCACCGGCCTGGCCTACGATGCCAAGAAGAGTAGATTGCTGGTGGTGGATAGCCAGCGTAGCCGGTTGCAGATCTATAATAAGCTGCAACGGTACCTGGTCCCTCAGATGAACCTGTAAACTCAATCAACACGACTGAAAGTCAGCCTTCAGGTCCGGTGGAAACTGAGAAAACCCTCGCCGATGCCTGGAGGCTGATTCTTTGAACCTGACAGGATGATGTTATGGACTCGGCACGGGAGGAGCAATACCTTAAGCTGGCCCTGAACAAAGCAGATATGCTCTGCTCAGAAGCCCCAGCAGATATTCTAGAGGCTTGCGCCTACGACGCCGAGCCCACCCCTTTCTTGGAAGAGTTTTTCGGCACCGGCTACAGCGAATGGCTCTACCAGAAACATGGCCGCCGGCTGCCCCAGCAATGGATCAACAACGCGATCATCGTCCTGTGGCACCGGGCCTGCCGCTTGCACACCAACATCTTGATCGGGAAAGAAGACCCAGACTGGAATAAACCCTTTTTCTCGGATGAAGGCCTCTACGAAGGCTAGCCTGAACCTCTGGGGCTGACTTAGCCTTTAGTGAAAAGCGCCGTTACACTCAAAGGGCCGGTTGTTGCTTGCCATCAGTATGTTTTACTCCATCGGTCTTTGGTCATTAGGCTTTGGTCCGCTTTCCAGCGCTGGTCGAGTAGGCCGAGAGGCCGTATCGAGACCCTTAGTATTCCCGCAATAGTTGTCCTGGCATGGCCCGGTTTCGATACGCTTCGCTACTCAACCGACAACCCCTCCGGTTTGCGGTTCTAGCCCCGCCCGCTCTCCAGGAGAATCCCAGTTGCACCAGCCGCCGTTGGAACGAAATCCACCAGGCGAATACCGCCGCGCGCGGTGGACGCTGGAACCGGTGACCGCTAAAATAATGGGGAGGCCCAAACACTAAGAATCCCAGCAGGAAACAAGATATCTCTCCGGCATATCGGCGGGATAAGTTGCTGCTAACCGGCCGCAGGGAGGGATGGCAGAGCGGACGAATGCGCCGGTCTTGAAAACCGGTATACCGCAAGGTATCGTGGGTTCGAATCCCACTCCCTCCGCCAGTTTTAGGTATGAAATGAGACTGAGGCGGGCTTTTTGAGACCGCCTCGTTTCATTTTCCAGGCCAAATGTGTCCGAAATGTGTCCGAAATTCTCAGTTCTCCTCAGATAACAGACGATCCAGCAACAGGGTGGCCTCTTCCTGGAGCCC
>JACZRM010000225.1 GCA_022576105.1 Chloroflexota bacterium
TGAGGGCGCGGAGCAACCGAAGAATCTGAGATTCTTCGCCTTCTCTTACTTTCGGCTCAGAAAGACAAGTATGAATTTGCGAAACACGCAATCGCCTCCCTAAATCCGGGTCAGCCTTAGAACCTCCCCAATATCCTCCACTTGTTCCAGGTTCCAGAGCTGGTCCAGCAGTTGGTCGGTCTGATTGGGGGATAGCAAGTCCTTGGCCAGGGAACGGAATTTCTCTTCCACCTCCGCATCGGACATGGGGTTCTTGAAGTGGCCTTTGTGGTAGGACACCTCCGCCGAGTAGGTCTGCCCCGACTTGGTGACCACGTCCAGGTAGCACAGCATCGCCTCGGGCGCCCGCCGGTCGGCCTCTTCTGAAACCTCCACCTTAACCCGGCTGGTCAAGTCCAGCAATTGCGAATCGAAGATGAACCGGTCGTCGAAGTGGTGCTGGTCCACGTTGCCGTAGGTCAGGGCCACCGCGGTGGTGTAGGGCATACTGTGGTCGGCGGTCTCCCGGGTTTGGGGATTCCACTTGGCCGGGTCGCCGGCCATTATGTCGATCGCCTTGCCCATCGTGCGTATTTTCACCTCGGCAATGTCGGCGACATTGACATCGGGCATCTGCGCCCGGACCTCCAGCGCCGCCTGCACCACCGTCTGGGAGTACTGCCCCAGGGGAAACCGCTTGATACTGCACTCGGCAATCTTGAATGGCTGGCCGTTGCCGCCAAAAGCCTCCAACTGGTAGGGCTGCCGGCTGACCGCCTGGAAAAACCCGTGTTCGCCTTCAAATATGGGCGAAGGCCCGGTCAGACCCCGCTGGGCCAGCAGGGTTGCAAATACGGCGTTGCGGCTGGCGTTGGCGTAGGCGCATCCCTTCCAGTGGGACAGAGTGCCGACCCGCGTTTGGCCCAGGGCAATGTTGGGGGCAATGCCCAGGTTCAGGGCTTGCAAGGTCTGCTCCTGCGACAGGCCCAGGGAACGGGAGGCCCCCATGATGCTGCCGATGCAGCCGTTGGTCACGTGGTCGAAGCCGAAGTACTTGAGGGTGGCGGCGTCGCCGGTGCGGCAAAATCCTTCATAGGCCACGATGGTGGCGACGATGGCCCGGCGTCCGCCCAGACCAGCCAGTTCGGTGGCCGATAACACCGCGGCGATGCTGTCGCTGGGGTGCCCCGATTCCTTGGTGGTGTAGCCGTCGTTGTAGTCCAGGTAGCGTATCATCACGCCGTTGGCGAAGGTAGCCAGGTCGGGGCTGCTGGTCTGGCCGCTGCCGATGATGGTGCAGGGCTGGGTGCTGGTGACCGTGGATGCCATATCTCGAGCGATCTTGCTGGGTTCGCTGGTGTAGCCGCCGATGGCGCATCCAATGGTGTCGATAATCATACGCTTGGCCAGATGCGCCACCTCGGCGGGCAGGTGACTGTAATGCAGCGAATAGGAATATTCGGCCAGGCTTTCGGCGATAGTAGGCATAGAATCTCCTTGTTATTGGAATCAATTTGCAACTCAATCGCTATTTTGTTTCAAAATGCAGGACTTGCAGTTGTTCTGGCGACACCCGGGTGCCGATGTTAAGGAACTCGACCCCAACTACCTTGCCCTCGGCGTTGAAGTCCAGGATCACACCGGGATGTACTTCTTCCGATTCCAGAATTGGCGCTTCATCCAGACGAAAGTACAGGGCATCGCTTGCTTTGTCTACCTTGAGCTTCATGATTCACTCCCCATCTTTCATCTTGCCCACCCGGTCCAGAAAATTCTGCAGCAGGTCTTTGCCCACCGGGGTCAGAATGGATTCCGGGTGGAATTGCACCCCTTCCACCGGGTGTTCCTTGTGGCGCAACCCCATTATCAGCCCATTGTCGGTCCAGGCGGTCACTTCCAGGCAGTCGGGCACCGTCTCCGGGTAGACCACCAGGGAATGATAGCGGATGGCCTCGAAGGGGTCGGGCAGTCCGGCCATCACGCCCTGCCCCCGGTGATGCACCATCGACGTTTTACCGTGGCGAATCTCTTCGGCCCGGTCCACCCTGGCGCCATAGACCTCGCCGACACACTGGTGACCCAGGCAGACCCCCAGGGTAGGTATATCAGGCCCGAACCGGCGTATCACGTCCATTGAGACACCGGCTTCTTGGGGCGTGCAGGGCCCGGGAGAGATGACTATTCCCTGCGGGGACATGCGCTCAATCTCCTCCAGGGTAATCTTGTCGTTGCGCACCGTTTCCACCTCGGCGCCCAGTTCCGACAGGTACTGGTAGAGATTGTAAGTAAAGCTGTCGTAGTTATCAATCATCAACAACATCAGGCTATCTCCACAAACTCCAACCAGTTACCGTCCGGGTCCTGGGCGTACAGCGCCTTGCGCAGTAGTTTGCCGCTATCGTCGTAAAGGCCGGCGGGTCTGTTGTTAAAGCGCAGACCCTGCTGCGACTTTTCAGCGTAGAACGCGTCGATATTCTCCACAAAGAAAGCCAGGTGGCTGGCCCCCAGATCGTTGCGATTCCCGCTCAACGAGCCGCTGGGCGGTGACAGGTACTGGATTAGCTCCAACTGGTGACCGTCACCCAGGTCCAGAAACGCGCCCTTGATGTGAGCATCATCAAAGGCCAGCAACTGGCAAGCGAAGTCTCCGGCCCGCTCCATGCGTCCGGCCACCCGCAGCCCCATCACGTTGGTGTAGAAGTCGATGGTCTGCTCCAGGTCTTTAACTACGAACCCGGTGTGGAAAAAGGCTTTTAGCATTGGCTGCCTCCTGCTTTAGATTACACTGTTTCTCCAATTGATTACCCACACCCCACTATTGCTCGTACGACGCCGCCTCGGAACTGGTGAATCTGGCTGGGATTAGCGCCCGGCGGTCTGACCATTAGAATATCCCCTCGGCTATAAACAATTTCGACCTCGCCCGTACGCAAGGTACCTGCATCAAGTTCGGTATCCAGGTTCTGGAAGAACATCCCGATAGATTCTTTAGACATGTTGGATGTCTCTATTTCTAAGTGGGCACATCGGGGGCGAATACCTCCTAGCTCTTGAGGTACTGCTGGGTAAACCACATTCATCAGCAACAGAACGACCACGTATAACCCAACCAGATATGCACCAATAGATACGGCTACGCTATACCACACCCGGACCCGGTCGAAAAGATTCATGGTGCGGCTATCCGAAGTTTCTTGGAGGCCCAGGATGGGCAGAAAAACGAAGAAGGCGATTCCAGTCAGCCAAAATAACGTGGCAACAAAATCTGATATTCCAAGCCAAGATTTAGCAGTCCCAGCGGCTATCGTCAGGATGGCCAGTACCACGGTCGCTAGATCCAAGTTTCTTCTGGTTTGCGCGTTTAACGTAGATGTGTAGAAGCGTAAGCGTGTTGTCGCCGCGATAATTAATCTCAACAACACAAAAGCTGTCGCTAAGACAACGCAGGGCAGGATGCCCGCAACAAAATACTGTAGGTCGGCTGCGGGGAGAAGACCCAGACCGTTCTTCCAGGCGTTCACCGCCCACACGATGTAGCCGACGAAATATACCGCCGCCGCCAAAACCAGGATAGTATCTCTTGCACCACCCAAAAAGCCAGCTAGCCGAACCAGGTCGGTGAATCCGCCGGTGAAGGATACCCAATCGGGTCTGTATTTACCGGTCTGG
>JACZRM010000226.1 GCA_022576105.1 Chloroflexota bacterium
CATCGGGTTTCTGCGCCCGACCAGGCCCTGAGCACCAAGGACGGCTATATCAATATCGGTGCGGCCACTCAGTCCACCTGGGAGCAATTCTGCCGAGCGGTGGGTCTGGAAACGCTGCCGGGGGATGAACGGTTCAAGGCGCCCGGCGACCGAAAGGCGCGTGAGCAGGAGTTGGCCGCATTGTTGGAGGAGACTCTCCGCCAGCATACCACCGACTATTGGTTGCAACTATTGGACCGGGCCGGGGTGGTGGCCGGTCCGATTTACGATATGGCCCAGGTTTACGCCGACCCGCAGGTTAAAGCCAGGAATATGCTGGTGGACCTGGAGGACGCCGAACTCGGTCTGCTGCGGCACATAGGCATCCCAATCAAGCTGTCGGAGACTCCTGGCGCTATTCGGCGGCGGGCTCCGGCTTTGGGGGAGCACAGTAGGGAAATCCTGCTGGAGAACGGCTATTCCAACGAGGAAGTAGGGCGGCTGATTGAGGACTCTGTAATTTCAGAATAACTATCTCGGTGTTACCAAACGTTCACCCAGGTAGGTTGCGGGTTAACCCCATCTCAGGTGACCGCCGAATACGGTTACTTGATGATAGAAGCAAAAGATTTTATCGAGGTCCTCCCTCTGCTTGGCCCCGGCGTGGTGGCGGTCCTGCTGTTTTCCGGTCTGGTGATCAAGATCGGCCGGGATATGTTCAGCGGACAGAACGGTTAGTCCGCTCCTACCCGTCCATGACAGACACTACCCCGACCTGCACTGAGTAGAACCGGTCATTTCCGCCATTCCAAGCCTTCCGTCGCCGCCAGAAACCGTTCGATCAGTCGGGGGCTGGACGCGATGATGCTGGGCGTAAACAGGTTGGAAGGCGCACCGTGCTTATCCACAACCTCTCCGCCCGCTTCCCGCACCAGCAGTAGCCCAGACGCGACATCCCACGGAGAAAGGTGGTGATGGAAGTAAATGTCATGACGCCCGCAGGCCGCGTAGGCCAGTCCCAACGCCGATGAACCCATCAACCGCATTCCCTGTATATTGGGCCACAGACTTCGCACCATATCCAGGGCCAAACCGGCTGCCTCCCCAACGTATCCCAGGTCGAAGCCAAGCATAGAATCGGGTATTTCCTGGCGCTGAGACACTGCAATGCGCGCGCCGTTGAGAAACGCGCCCTGGCCCTGTTCCGCGGTGAACAGCTCATCCCGAATGGGGTCGTAGGTAACGCCCACCATCATCTCACTGCCCTTGGCCAGGGCGACCACCAGGCAAAAATGGGGTATGCCTTCCGCAAAATTGCGGGTCCCGTCAATTGGGTCTACCACCCAGGTGTAGGCCGAGTCGTTGGAAACCGGCTCCGACTCCTCGGACAGTATGTTGAACTGGGGAAACTCGGCCGTGAGCATTCCCAATATGATCTTTTCCGATTCCAAGTCCACGTCGGTCACTATGTTGGCCCAACCCTTGAAGCTGATCTCTTTCTCAGTTAGAAACCGTCTGCTGACCATTTCCCCGGCTTGCCTGGCGGCATCGACGCACACCTCCAGAACGGTGCGGCCGGTCTTAGATGTGGGGAGGGCGTCGGGGAGGGATTCTGGGGCAGACTGAGTCATGCTGATCCATCCTTTGAATAGTACGGGGAAATCAGGAATCGGCTTTGCTGGGCATCGGTGGAGCCAGGCAGGAGCTAGGGATGCTGGCCCAGTCCCATTTTCTCGTAGACCTCGCCGATGGTGTTTTTCGCGATGGCCCGGGCCTCCTTGCCACCCTGATCCAGAATCTGCTTCACATAATCGGGACGTTCCTGAAAATCGCGCCGACGTTCCCGCAGGGGTTCCAGGTACTGGTTCACGCTGGCGGCCAAATGCCGTTTGCAGTCAACGCAACCCCGCTGGGCGGTGGTGCATTCGTCGTAGACCGCGCTGACTTCAGCCGGAGAGCTGAAAATTTTGTGCAGTGAATATACATTGCATACCTCCGGGCGGCCAGGGATATCCCGGGTCGTCCGCTGAGGGTCGGTGAAGGCGGTCAGAACTCGCTTGGTGGTCTCTTCCGGGGTAGCCGCCAGCTCGATGTGATTGTCCAGCGATTTACTCATCTTCTGCTGGCCGTCTAAGCCCAGAATCAGCGGGGCCTCGGTCAACTTGGCCTGCGGTTCGGGGAAGGTGTCGCCGAAGCTGCGGTTGAATCGCCGGACTATCTCCCGGGCCAGCTCAAGGTGCGGAAGCTGGTCCTGTCCCACCGGAACCGTGTCGGCTTTGTACAGGATAATATCCGCCGTTTGCAGAATCGGGTAGCCAACCAGGCCGTAGTTGACCGTCTCCTCGGTTTCGTCCATCTGACGGACCTTTTCCTTGAAGGTGGGCACCCTCAGCAGCCAGCCCATGGGCGTGACCATGCTGAGCAGGGTGTGCAGCGTCATCACTTCGGGGACCTGGGACTGGACAAAGATGGTGCTTTGTTCCGGGTCAACCCCGGCGGCCAACCAGTCCAGCACCATTTCATAGATATTGGGCTGGATATCCGCCACATCGGTGGGCGACTCAATGGTAGTCAGCGCGTGAATGTCCACCACGGTGTAAATACAGTCATATTCCTGCTGCAGCGCCACCCAGTTTTGCAACGCTCCAAGGTGATTGCCCAGATGGAGCCGACCAGTGGGACGCATCCCAGAAAGGATAACGCCCTTGGCACGTGTGGATTGATCGCTCGGTGTCGCCATTATTTCGTCCCTATTGACCTGCCCGGTTGAACTGCCTGCGAAAACGGCCGCTGAATCGCCGCTGATTACTCAAGTCTCAACCGGCAGTCTAGCATGGGCAGGTTGGGGGCATCAAGGCAAAACGTTCTGCCAAGGGAGCTTTGCCGCAAAAGTGTTAATTTTGGCCTGTGATCGATGTCATGAGCCTGTCTATGATGTTTCTCTGAGTCCTTCGGCCCTGCTCAGGATAGACTCCGCGAAGAGTCTGATATTCGGGGAACAAGGCTCTCCGTTAGCTCAAAATGACTTTTGAAGCGAAGCCTGCCAAGGGCCTGGGTTGGAAGTTTAATGCGGCTGGCAGCGGTGATATACTCTCCCCCATGGCGGAAATTTTGGACGATAATGACTCGCGGCCTCTGGTCGGCGTGGGAGTAATATTTGTCAAAGAAGGAAAGGTCTTCCTGGCCAAACGCCAGGGTTCCCACGGCGAGGCAACCTGGGCCTCCGCCGGCGGGCATTTGGAGTCGGGCGAATCTCTGGAGGAGTGCGCGCGGCGGGAGGCAATGGAGGAGTTGGGAGTTAGCGTTGGCAACCTGATATTTCTCTGTGTCAGCAATATCATCGCCTATGGAAAACACTACGTTGACTTGGAATTCTTGGGGGATATTGGAGACCAGGAGCCGCGCCTGGCTGAGCCGGAGGCATTCTCAGAACACGGTTGGTTTGATCTGTTTGATCTGCCCAAGCCCCTGTTTGAGGCGGTGGGCTATGCTCTGGACAGCGTCAAAAGCGGTAGATTTTACTACCCAGGGAACTGATTTCGCAATAATTGTGTTGTTTGGCTAGTGTGTTAGTGTAGTTCTCGTCATTCCGGCGCAAGCCGGAATTCATTAGAGCGTCGGAACAGCGAATGTATTTAGCAACCGGCCTTCACCGGTGTGACA
>JACZRM010000020.1 GCA_022576105.1 Chloroflexota bacterium
GAATGACATATGTACTCATGTTGTTAGGGATTCTAAGTAGGCCTGCTTTGAATGAATGAAATTCCGAACCGTGCAATCCCCCAGGATGGGCGGCGCGTATTCTACTCCAGCTCAATCAAGGGGTCGTCGGCGTTAACCGTGTCCAGGGGCTGTACATGGACCGCCTTGATAACCCCATCCCGGGGAGACCGGATGCTTTGCTCCATCTTCATGGCCTCCACGACGCAGACCTCGTCGCCGGAGGAGACCCGGTCGCCGGGCCGCACCAAGATCGACATGACCCGCCCTGGCATGGGTGAGCGTAAAATGTTGTCAGAGGATAGAGCCGAGGATGGACCGGCGGTTGGGGTAGTCGCGGAAGGGGGCGGTGGCGCGCTGCCGGTGCGGCCTCGCCTGGGTGGGCGTCGCGTCGGCTGAGTCAGCCCTTCAAGCTCGACCAGGAAGGTCTCGCCATCTACAGTGACCTCTACCGGAGATTGGCTGAGGTCACCTACCTCTACGGTGTACCAGTTTTCGCCTACTTTGATCCGAAGAGTGGTTACCGCCAACCCCGGCTCCCCAGCGTGCGGGAGAGGAGTTGTTCCCGGCGGGCCAGCACCCGCCATGCGGCATTTTCGGGCGCTGCCGGGCCTGAGGATTGGGTCCCTCGCAGTGCCAGGGCCAGAGAAGCGCCGATGGCCGCCGCTATCTCCCGGTTCGCCTTTTCATGACCATTACCATTCATGCGGCTGTTGACTCCCGGGGAATGTTGACGCTGCTTCCGTGATTCCACTAGGACCGGCACTGAGCCGGTGTGGTGTTTGGCTTGGAGAAACCCTTTATCGGTGAGAATGTCCCTCTGTAGGGCAATGTTGGTCTTTACCCCTTCCAATCGAAAGGCCAGCAAGGACTTGTGCAGTCGCTTGATTGCTTCGTCCCTGGTCTTACCCCAGGCCATCACCTTGGCTAGCAGCGGCTCATAGTGTAGCGTAACTTCATAGCCTTTGCAAAGTGCGGTGTCCACTCTCAGGTGGCGGCAGCTGGGTATGTGCAGACCGGTAACAGTGCCCACCGAAGGCATGAAGGTGTCCGGGTCTTCCGGGTAGATGCGCGCCTGTATGGCGTGGCCGTGTATTTGGACCTGGTCTTGGGTAATGGGTAAAGGCTCGCCGAAAGCTGATCTAATCTGTAATTCAACCAGGTCGATGCCGGTTACCATCTCGGTAACGCCGTGCTCCACCTGGAGGCGGGTGTTCATTTCCAGGAAGTAAATTTGTCCCTGGGCCGATACCAAAAACTCCACGGTGCCGGCGTTGGTGTATGCAATGTGCTTGGCCAGCTTGATGGCCAGCTTGCATACCTTCTGGCGGGTTTGCGGAGTTAGCTTCACCGCCGGAGTTTCTTCAACCAGCTTCTGATTGCGCCGTTGCATCGAACAGTCGCGCTCGTACAGGTGGACTATATTGCCGTGCTCATCACCCATAATCTGCACTTCTATGTGCGAAGCGCCCTGGAGATAGCGCTCAAAGAAGAGGCGGGAACTGCCGAAGGCCTTGGATGATATCTGGCGGGTTCGCTCAATCAGCGGCAGCAGCTCGCCCATTGTTTCGATGATGTGGATGCCGATGCCGCCGCCGCCTTCTGCCGCTTTGACCATCAGCGGGAAGCCCAGTTCCCAAGCCCGGTCAACCGCGTAAATGTCTTCTACTGCGTCGTCGGTGCCGGGGAGTACCGGTAAGCCCGCCTTGCGCGCGAGCTTGCGCGCGCGGAGCTTGTCACCCATCTTCTCCATGACTTCAGGATTCGGGCCAATGAAGCGAATGCCCGTCTCTTGGCATCGCTTGGCGAAAAGCGGATTCTCCGATAGGAACCCGTAACCGGGGTGGATGGCTTGTGCGCCGCAGGCCTGTGCGACGTCTAGGATGCGTTCCAAGTTGAGATAGCTTTCTTGGGGAGAGGCCGGGCCGATTAAATAGGCTTCGTCGGCCAGCTTGACGTGACGCCCCTTTTGGTCCGCCTCTGAGTAGACCGCCACGGTCTTGATTCCCAGTCGCTGACAGGTCTTGATTATGCGGCAGGCGATTTCGCCTCTATTGGCAATTAATATCTTACTGAACACTTATCGACCTCTAATTTCTCAGAGAAGCAGTCCGCTTTGCACCAGCGGATAATCATTAAAGCGGGGAAGTACAACATGTTTGTTGTCAGCGATTGAAGCGATGAAGTCCGGGGACTGACCTTAGAGATCTGAGTCCTCTCTATCGTATAACTTAGCCAGGTGAAGGGAAAGGTAAACTCAAAGTCCCAAAATTTCTAACGAATACTGGCGCGGAAGTAATGTTAGAAGTGATGTTAAGGGTAGATGAGGCGGAATTCATCAATTAACCCTGACTGATGCTGTTAATCCTCCGACTGCTGGGTTCGTGAAGCCGCCTTAGAGGATACTCTGGACTTGCTCCAATGCTCTAGCTGTTTTAGGAACGAGTTAGAGCGAATTTCTTTATCGATCCAGTAATCGATAGCAGAACCGAGCAGAGATTTGACTTCTTGTTCCAGAGCATCGTTGATTTGCAATTGAGGAAGTTGGTCAATGCGGTTTCGGTGCATCAATCGCAGTATCTTCAGCGCGCGGAGCGATAAGGGCCGCACGTGGACCCCCGGGGGTGCGCAATTCAGGCACAGCGTGCCGCCGGCATCGGGACTAAAGCGGTGTTGTTCCGGTTCCAAAGGCTGACGGCATTCTACACACAAGAACAATTCAGGCATGAAGCCGGAAACCTGCAGCAGGCGCAACTCAAAGTAACGGAGCACCAGGTCTGGGTTGGGATTTTCGACGAGGGCGTTGAGGACTTCCAGGGACAGGTCGTAGAGCGGTTGATTGGGACTGGCCTCCGAGCCAAACCCGTCCACCAGTTCGAGAACGTACAGGCCTTTGGTCAGCAAGGTCAAGTCGTTTCTCAATGGGGCAAAATTGTGGGACACCTCTACCTGATTGACTATGTCCAGGTTGCGGCCTCGGGAGAGGGCCAGCTTGGTTACCGTCAGCGGCTCAAAATGCCCCACCATTCTGCTGTTGGACCGCCGCGCCCCCTTGGCCACAACCTTCAACTTGCCGGTCTCGCGCGAGAAAACCGTCACCAGGAGGTCGGCTTCCCCAAAAGGCACATTCTTTAAAACCAGACCCTGGGTCCGGTATTGCCTGGCTCGATACTGCTGGGGAGATGTCATGGCTAAACTGATTGGCGGCCCTGAAAAGCACGGGTCAGGGTCAACTCGTCGGCGTATTCCAGGGACCCGCCTACCGGCAGTCCTCTGGCCAGGTGAGTCACCTTGAGATTGGCGCCTTCCAGATGGCGGGCAATATACATGGCGGTGGCCTCACCCTCCAAGGTAGGGTTGGTGGCGATTATCAATTCCTTAACCTGGGGGTTGGCCAACCTGGGGAATAATTCCTTGAGTTTGAGCTGTTCCGGGCCAATGCCGTTGAGGGGGGAGATGGCGCCGTGCAAGACGTGGTACAGGCCCTGGTAGCAGCGGGTGCGCTCCATGGCCAATACGTCCAGAGGGTCTTCTACGACGCAAATCTGTTCGAGATTGCGCTGGGGATTGGAACAGACCGTGCAGGGGTCGGCGTCGGTCAGGTTTTGGCATTCCTGGCAAAAGACGATGTTGTGCTTCACCGCGCTGATGGCTTCGGCCAAATCAAATGCTTCTTCGCTGGGCAGTCGAATAATGTAGTAGGCCAGCCGCTGGGCACTCTTGGGGCCGACTCCGGGCAATTTGTTAAGTTCCTGGATCAACCTGGCTAACGATGGCGCCGCCGATGGGAGATGTTCTGTAGTCATACAGAGGCTCGTTGGAACCGCTGGAGAATTTCTTGGTCGAATGTTTTAAGTGGCATATCTAATTCTTGGGCTAAGCCAGCTACTATTGAATCAGCGCCTCTCAAACGATTTTGTTGGGTGATATTGACTGCATTGTTCATACGGTCCCGGTTCAGTGGATATAGGGTTATTTTACCCGCCTCTTCCCAGTCTGATATTGTTTGCTGCCACCTCAGAAGAATGGCCAGGCGGTTGGGTAGAGGCTCTCGTCGGCCGAGCACGCCAGCAACTTCTACCGGGACCAGCATAGGGGCGTGAAAGGAGTAGTCTCCATTCTCGAGCCCGCTGAAATAGGATAGTGCCATTTGATGGCGTGAATCTGACTCCACCAGATAGGAAACTATTATGCTAGAGTCTATCACTAGGTGTTCCATTCGCGATCGCGCTGTTCTCGGATAGCGTCCACCGCGGATAGACCCTCAGGCCAGTGCTTGCTTATTTTTTTGGACATTGCCCTGAATCCTTCGAATGGGTCTTTGATGGAGAGGAGCTTTATAGTTAAAGCCAATTCTTCAAGCGCATCTCTGAGTTCAGGCGTTTCTTGGGTTTCAATTATCAAGTTTCGATCTGAATAGTCGGAAGATACGCTGAGCTCCTCAATTGCTGGCTCTCGGAATACAACCCCACCGGGAATTCCCGCTAGCCCTTCGTTCCTGGCTTTGTCTTCGATGGCCAGGAATTCCTTCACCCTATTTTCTAACTCTCTCGAATCTTGCGCTAAGACAGCGTCCAGTCCTAGAAAGAACATGGTGGTGCCCCAAGTGGAAAATAAGTCTTTCAGATATTCTTGCTTCTGCGGGCCGAAATCATCCCGGAGGTCAAATGCTTCCTGGAACGCCTGGAGAGCCTTGTCTATGCGCCCCATTTGAAGGAGAGCCGTTCCTTTCAACGCCCAAGTCGAAGGAGTTTCCTTGGTTGACAGTGAGACGTCGTAATTCCGTAGACCGTCTTCTTGTTTTCCTTGTTGGAATAGAAGATAACCTTTCTTAGAGAGCAAATACCCCTTTATTTCAGTTTGAATGTTAGGAAATTCGTTGAGGAAGGAGTCGATGTCATTAACTGTCACAGTCCCCGCCCTTATGCTCTTGGCCAGGGAAGGCAACGCCGATTCCAATGAGGCGGCGTGTTCTTTTGTTGAGGCTCTTTCTAACCTCTCACCCGCCTCTTTGGCCTCGCGCTCTGCGATGTATTGTACTGAAACCATTTTGCCTAACGCAGGTTCCTAAAATCCCAGGCCGGGTATGTTCATGCCGCCGGTTACCGTACTCATCTTCTGGGCGGCCAACTCCTGGGTCTTGCCAAAGGCGTCGTTAACGGCGGCGGCGACCAGGTCTTGAAGCAAGTCAACGTCTTCAGCGGCTTCCGGCTCAATGGTCACCGACTCGACGGTCTGTTTGCCGGTCATTATCACTTTTACCACGCCGCCGCCCGCGCTGCCCTCCACGGTCAGGTTTTCCAACTCCTCCTGCACTTTTAGCAGTTGGGCCTGCATCTTCTGGGCCTGGCGCATCATGTTGCGGTTCATTCTGATTGCTCCTCTACGATTCTGGCGCCCATGCCCATGGCTGTGCGTACCAGAGGGCTGTGTTGGGCACGGGTGCCTGAGGCGTCTCCATTGTCTCCCGTCAGGGTTAGCTTGAACGAATGGGGTTCGCCAAAGAATTTCTCGACGGTCTCGGAGATAATGCGTCGGCCGTTGGGGTCTTCCATTTCTTCCTGCATGCGTTCCATGTTGGTACGGTGGCTGAAGACAAGTACCAGTGTATCGTCTTCCAAAGTAACAGAATCAGACCGGCAGTCGCGCAGCAAGGCGCCCAAGTTGTACTTCTTGCCTTTGAATCGGTTCAACGCTTTGACGGTAGCTAGCCAGCGAGTACGGAGATCGCCTTCGATTAAAGGAGCGGCTGGTAAAGGAGCGGCTGGCAATGGTGCGGCTGGTGTAGCTGCTAGGGCGGACGCTACCGGGGACATGACTGGTTCAGGTTCAGCTTCACGGTCCTGGCTGGGCTCGCTGGCGTCTTCTGGCGTGGTTGCTGCGGGAGTTGCCGAAGGGGCCGGTGCAGCTGGAGATTCCTCTGCTATCGGCGCCGAGATCGGTGGATCTGGCGTAGGCTCCGGTTTGGTGGTTGGAGCTGCCGCTGGGCCGCTGCGGGTCGGTGCGCTGGACGACCGGCTGGTAGGCCGGGCAGCCGGTGAGGCCGGAGCTTCGGTGACAGTTGGAGGAGCTGCTTCTTCAGCGCAAATCTCAACGACGGCCAGTTCCAGCGGCAATGTGGACGGAGCGTCGTACCGCATGTTCACATCGCCCCATAATTTAAGGGCTTTTATGATCCGCCAAGAAGGCAACTGGTTGACCAGCTCGCGGAGTTGGGCGAGGACGTGGTCGGGAAGGTCCAGACCCTCGCTGGATCCCCATTCCAGCAGCATGGAGGCCCGAAGCAGCTCCAAAGTCTGCCGGTGCAACTGGCGCATGTCGGTGCCATCCCAGGCCGCCTGGTTGATTATTCCCAGGCCGGCCGGGGTATTGCCCATCAGCAGGCATTTTACCAACTCCAACCAGCGGTCTCCGTGTCCCAGTCCCAGCAGTTCCTCTACCTGGTGCAATCCCGCGCCTTCGCCGTAGGCCAAGACTAGCTGTTCCAGCAGGTTTTCCGCGTCGCGCAGGCTGCCGGCGGCGTAGCGGGCCAGCAGGCGTATCGCTTCAGGCTGGACGGAAACCCCTTCGCCTTCAGCGATCTGGTTCAGGCGCTGGAATATTATTTCGGCGGGCAGGCGGCGAAAATCGTGCCGCTGGCACCGGGAGATAATCGTCGGGAGAATCCGATTGGCTTCAGTGGTGCAGAGAATAAATATGACGTGGGCCGGCGGCTCCTCCAGCGTCTTCAAGAAGGCGTTGGATGCCTGGTCGGTCAGCATGTGGGCTTCATCGATGATGTAGATTTTGCGTTTGCCTTCCACCGGAGAGAAGTTGACCTTTTCCCGTATATCTCTAATTTCGTCAATTCCCCGGTTGCTGGCCGCATCCAGCTCGATGATGTCCATGAACCGGTTTTCATTTGCCGAGATACACATGGTGCAGGCGTTGCAAGGATCACCGTCTTGGTGGTCCAGGCAGTTGACCGCTTTGGCCAATATCCGTGCGGTGGTGGTCTTGCCGGTGCCCCGTGGCCCGCAAAACAGGTAGGAGTGGGCAACCCGTTCCTGTTTGATGGCCTGGCGTAAAGTGGTGGCCACCTGCTCCTGCCCCGCCAGCTCGCTGAAGCTGGTTGGCCGCCATTTTCGGTAGTAGACCTGTGATGTCATATGGCCCGCGATTTCATGGGGAAGATACCCCGACTGAGAATATGGTCTGGAGAGCGGCCTGCTCTTTGGACTGCATCAGCGCTGTATCCGTTGCTCCTAGATGGTCATGGCCCAACAGATGAAGCACACCGTGAACCACCAGCAGGGCTAGCTCCCGGTCGATGTCCACTGCTTTTTCGGCGGCTTGCCGCTGGGCTTGCGGGTGGGAAATTATAACCTCTCCCAGCGGCGGTACCTGGTCTGGAGGCATTATAAATGAACCAGGCCCTGAAATGAGGCCATCTCCATCAATTGTTACGGCAATGGATTCGGTACCGCTTCCGGCAGCGGTTTCGGCAACGCTGCCAGCAGTATCACCGTCGCCCTCCCAGTGGCCGGGGAATTCGGCGGAGAAGGACAGGACATCCGTCACTTCGTCCAGGCCGCGGTACTTGCGGTTCAGGTCTTGAATCGTAGCATCGTCGGTAAGCACCAGGCTGACCTGTGCGGGCTGGTTCGACGGCAAAGCCTGGTATAAAGCCAGCTCCATCACCATGCGTAGCCAGGTTTCTGTAGCCGCCAGGTTAACGAGCTGGTCTAAGGTGATGTCAATTTTCCTAATTGGTGAGTTGGACACCTGAATCACGGCTCCCGATATAGGGTCAAACTCAGTCGCGAGGACATCCATCGCCATCATAGCATGGGCCATCAGGGCCTTCAAGGAAGCAGAGTCTCGGCGGTTACAACGTTTCGCGAAACGGCGTGCTAGAATAACATTTGAAACTGCCAGTGTTGTCAGACGCTCATTGTAACCCGATTTGGCTGGGATTCGAATGACGGCACGGTATCGGCAGCCGGGCAAGGAGTTGGTCTTAAATGGTCGATGAGAACTACCAGGCGACTAACGAGGATTTTCCCGATTTGGTGCTGCCCGAGCAAGGGGTGGTTGAACTGACCGATAGGCTTACTGAGTTTATGACCGAGATTGAGTTGGGCGGCATGCCCGATATCATCGGACAGGTGCTGGACGACTTCATCGACCAGTCAGGGTCTATGCCTGATGATCTGAGGGACACCGAAGCATTTGAAGCAATCACCAGCACTCAGCTGGCGGTGACCCTGGCGTACCAATTGGGACGCCTGGAAGGCCGCTCGCCTCAAATAGTGCGTCGGCTGATCAAAGATGCCGTGGAGAAATGGGAGGCCCGTCCGTTGGCCGAGTCGCCGGAGATTTCCGATAACGATCTCCGCCGCCCCAAAGAGTTGGTTTATCCCAGGCTGCGGCGGCTGGAGTACGCCGAATCCGATGAGGATGACGACTATCCCGAGTAGGTATGGACGTCGCTCACTGACTAAAAGTCTCTAAAATATGTAATAAAAGTTGTCCGTAGGAGCGAGGAAATCCCCCTTTACGAAAGGGGGAGAGTCGACAGCCCCTTTGCAAAGGGTGATGGGGATTTGGCAGGCAAGGCTACTTAACTGGGGGAGAAATGACCAGCGCGCCACCAATATATGACTTGCTCCTCCAGGGGGGCAAGCTCCTCGATCCGGCTCAGAAGATCAATGACACCCGCGATGTCGCCTTTCAAAACGGAAAAGTGTCGGCAGTGGCCGACAAGATCGATCCTGCCCTGGCGCAGAGCGTGGTCAATATCGCCGGTAAACTGGTCACCCCCGGTCTCATCGACCTCCACGGACATTTCTATCACGGTGGCACCGGCAGCGCAGTGCATGCCGACCAGAACTGCCTGTCTGCGGGCGTTACCACCGGCGTAGACGCCGGCAGCGCCGGTTTCCTCAACTACGGCGCGATGAAGGACTATGTTTTCCCAGCCCACAAGACCCGTCTGCTGGCCTTTATCCATATCGGCGCAGTGGGCCTGGCGGCCAATCGGGTGCTGGGGGGAGCCCTCCACGACCTCCGAGTAATCGACGTTGACCGTACCGCTGATGCCATCAAGACTAACCCAGGTTTCTTCTTTGGCGTGAAGGTGCGAATGCACACCGATGCGGTGGCTTATTGGGATGCCCACACCGCCATGAAACAGGCCAGGGCGGCGGCGGACCAGGCGGGTGGCAAGCTGATGGTGCATGTCAGCGGCACTCCCATACCCCTGCCGGATGTGCTGGCATTCCTGGGGCCCGGCGACATTTGCACCCACGCCTTCAATGGCAACCCT
This sequence comes from Chloroflexota bacterium, assembly GCA_022576105.1. The sequence continues at coordinate 9,326 of JACZRM010000020.1, forward strand.
GAGTCTATGCTGGACCGGAACAACAAGATTCGTCCGGAAGTCCGGGAGGCAGCCCAGCGGGGAGTGGTCATGGACCTGGCCCACGCCGGTGTGCATTGCGACGTGGAGGTGGTCAAGGCGGCGATGCAGCAGGGACTGCCTCCCGATACCATCAGCACCGATATCCATATAGCGCCCGAGGGCCGGACGGTTTATTTAATGAATGATCTGGTGAGCAAGTTTCACGCTCTGGGCATGTCCCTGGAAGACGCCGTGTTCGCCAGCACCGCCAGACCCGCCCAGGTGCTGGGGTTGCAGGGGACCATTGGGTCGTTGGCCGTGGGCATGGAGGGTGACGCAGCGGTTTACGATTTACGCGAGGGCCGGTTTGTGTGGCACGACATGGCCGGGCACAACGTGGAGGGCAAGGTCCGATTGGATACTTTCTTGACCGTTCGGAATGGTGCAGTTGCCTGGCGAGAAGGTCGAATGGTGGAAATGGGCAACTGTTGACCGCCCCAGGGCAATCGCATGTAAATCATCTACGGCTAAAGGCGATTGAGGCAGTAGCACCCGTTCGTGGTGAGCCCTTTGGCGGGCTCAGAGCCTGCCCTGAGTTTATCGAAGGGACAGGCTTGTCGAACCATGAACGAGTGGTTATCGATTCGTCCTTCGAGAACCTCAGGACGAACGGAACGTACGACCCAATCACCCGTTACTTGACCTGTGTGCTTGAGATGCGATTGCCCTGCCTGTTGTACTTGTAAATAGACCGGTAGACTGTCAAACTGTTGCTATGCGCATCGGCGAATTTGAAATTGAGGAGCCAATCCCGGATTTGAAAGACCCGCACGCCATTGCCGTTTTGCGGCCGTGGATTGACGTGGGCAGCGTTGGCACCTTGGCCCTGAGCCGCTTGGAGCGGCACCTGCGCGCCAAGGACTTGGGCCGGTTGACCCAGCCTGGGCATTTCTATGACTTCACCCGCTACCGTCCCAAGTCCTACCTCAACGAGGGCAAACGAGAGGTTTCAATCCCCAATACAGTAGTCCGATACGCTACCAGAGAAGACGGCCGGGATTTGTTGATGTTCCACCTGTTGGAGCCCCATCTCTACGGCGAAGAATTCACCGATATGGTGGTGGATGTTCTCAAGTTCTTTGGCGTCAAGCGGTATTCGCTGGTTGGTGCCATGTACGATATGGTGCCCCACACCCGGCCCCTATTGGTGTCAGGATTGGGCAGCGGGGAAAGCTTTGAAGAGGAACGTCAACTGGTCAAAGTGCAAACCAGCAGCTATGAAGGGCCGACCACCATCACCTATCTAATTACCCAGGAAGCGATCAAGTTGGGAATGGAGACCCGAACGTTCGTGGTGCACCTTCCGCAATATTTCCAGGTGGATGAAGACCTCACCGGCACCGCCAGGCTGCTGGAAATTCTGTGCACGCTGTACGATTTGCCGGAGCATCTGATTGAGGGCGATCGGGGCGCCGAACAGTACGAAAAGCTCCAGAAAATGGTGAGTGATACCTCGGGAGTAGCCTCTTTGCTGGGACGTCTGGAAGAACGTTACGACAAAGACCAGCAGCAAGACGGCCCAGTCTTGCCTCCTCTTTCACCAGACGTTGAGGAGTTCCTCAAAGACCTGAATGATGGGTTTGATCCTTCAAATTGATTCCCTGGTTGCCTTCCACGTTAAAAATCCCGGGAGAATACCGCGGTCATGTTGCGGCAACGCTGCGACCGGCAAGCGAAGTCAGCGGTAGCGGGTTAGTTCAATTCTCGTCATTCCGGCGCAAGCCGGAATTCATCAGAGCGTCTCAACGGCGCTTGTATCTGGACACCGGCCTTCGCGGGTGTGACCAAGCGCCGTTCTAGGGTGCCAAACTTATACACTATCAAAACAGCAACGAAAAAGGCGATTTTCGCGAGCGATTAGGGTCTATAATGGCGAATAGCGTCGGCCAAAAACCGTTCCGGTCAAATAGGTTCAATGCTATTGACAAGCACATTGACTGGCATATAGCCTTATGATAAATTGAAACATCTTTCTAGGTGGGCCTAACCATTTCTCGGAGGTAGGAGTATAGCTAGACAGTACAAGGTCAATGAGCAAATCCGGTCTCCCCAGGTGCGGCTAATCGGAGATTCTGGTGAGCAGCTGGGGGTGATGGACACGGACAAGGCCATTCAGATGGCCCGCCAGCAGGATGTTGATCTGGTGGAGGTGGCTCCTAACGCCGATCCTCCAGTGGCCCGGTTGCTGGACTACGGCAAATTGCGCTATCTGTACTCCAAGAAAGAAAGAGAATCAAAAAAGGGTCAGAAGAGCACCGCGCTTCGCGAAATTCGGTTTCGTCCGAATATTGGGGTTCATGACCTAGAATCCAAGATGCGTAAAGTGCGAGAATTCATCGGCGAAGGCTCCAAAGTCAAGTTGACCGTGCGTTTCAGGGGACGGGAAGCCGTTCACCAACAGTTGGGATTGTCCGTCTTGAAGAGGGTGGCCGACGATCTGAAGGACAATGTCCGGCTGGAGAAACCACCGTCCATGGAGGGAAGGTCGCTCTCGATGATTTTGATGCCTACCGCGGCCCGCAACGAGAAGACGGAGGAGAAGCCTGAAGAAAAGGTGAAAGACCAGGCTAAAGAGAAGGCGGAAAATTTAGCAGATGCCAAAGCTTAAAACCCATAAGGGCGCCAAGGCGCGCATCCATATCACGGGTACCGGGAAGTTGATGCGCCGCAAGAGGATGAGCAGCCATCTTCGGCGTAAGAAGCCCAAGAAAGTCACCAGAAAGTACGCGAACAAGCTGCTGGTAGATTCAAAGGATATCAAGAGGTTCAAGCGATTGCTTCCCTACGGTTAGCCGAGGGATTCTAGTTTCGGAGTTATGGTTTGCCCAGAGTAAAACGCGGTGTAACCAAGCACCGCCGGCACAAGAAAGTGATGCTGGCGGCACGAGGATTTTCAGGGTCATCACATAGGAGCTATAAGTGGGCCAGAGAGGCCCTTTTACATGCCTGGAGTCATGCTTACCGGCACCGCCGGGAGCGCAAGGGGGAGTTTCGGCGATTGTGGATCGTGCGTATCGGCGCGGCCTGCCGGAACTCGGGTATCACCTACAGCCAGTTCATGCATGGATTGAAGCTGGCTGGCGTGGAAGTGGACCGCAAGATGCTGGCCGACCTGGCAGTTAACGACGCGGCCGGGTTTGAAAAGCTGGTCGGAATCGCTTCGGCGGAATTGAACGCTTAACGCCAGTCTAACCCGATAGGTCATAGGAAAAGAGGTGCGGCATTTGCCGCACCCCTTCTTTGTGGCTGCTCTATTTTTTATTGAAGAGTGTTGCTTAGTCGTCGTCCGGCTGGTCTTGTTGCTCAAAGCCATAATAGGTATCATCGTTTAGGATGCGTCCCAGACCACGCTCGGTGATGCTAATGGGACGAATCGGAGTTGACCACTTTTCAGTCAATTCGAAATGCAGGTCGCGCAGCGGCGTGGGCTCATTGCGGCGTCCCAGGAGAATGCGAAACACGATCTCCTGGAGCGGCATATCGGACCGGATGAAGTCTTGGTCGTTAGCGCTATACTCGGCTATCTCGTCGATCAGCTCTTTGGGATTGTTCAGGTCGCTGTCCGCCTTGAGGCGTGAGGGCGCGGAAGGCCCGCGCCGTTCCGCCAGGACGAACACCGCTGACCGGCCCAATTGGGTGATGCGGTCCAGGCTTATGTAGTAGAGCGGAGACTTTCCATCCTCCGGTGATGTATCCGTTTCGGGAGTGGTCATACCGCCACCTCTTCGTTCCAATCCAGCATTATGATACTAACTCGGGCGCCGGCAGCTTTGCTTGGCTCGTCTGCCGGACATATCGCCAGGCCGTTGGCCCGGGACATGGAAGTCAAAATATTAGACCCTTGCGGTCCGGTGGGAGTGGCGTAATAGACACCCTCTCGAAACTCCACCTCCACCCTGGCGTACACCCGGCGGCCGTCGCCGTTGTAAATAGGGCCGGTCAGAACGCCTTCTACCATGGGGCGCGCCAACGCCCCTCGGCCCAGCATGGTAGAAATTGCCGGGCGGCCAAACATTTCAAAGGCCACCATCGCGCTCACTGGATTTCCGGGTAGTCCAAGCAATGGCACCGATTTTTGACCGGAGTAATTCAACCGCCCAAAGGCCAGGGGTTTGGCCGGGCGCATCCGCACCGACCAGAAGTTCATGTCGCCCTGTTGGGTCAAGACATCTTTTACGATATCGTAGTCGCCTTTGGATACCCCAGCCGACGTGATCAGCAGGTCCGAACCGGCGACCTGTTCCAATTTGCGATGCAGGTCTTCCAGGTTGTCCCGGGCTATTCCCAAGACGCGGGGTATCCCGCCGGCTGAAATTACCGAAGCGGCCACGCCGGAGCTGTTGGCATCGTAGATTTTCCCCGGGCCCAAGGGCTGGCCCTCGGATTCCAGTTCATCCCCGGTCGACAGTATCGACACCACCGGTCGCCGGATAACCCTGGCCTGGCTCAGTCCCAAGGAAGCCAGTACCCCGACTTCGGCGGCTCGGACCACAGTGCCCGCGGTCAACACCAACTGCCCTTCTTGCACGTCTTCCCCGGCTGGGCGCACGTTGCAATAGATTGGAAGGTCGGCCTGAATGCCGATTTCGTCCAGGGTCTTGCCCGACTTTCGCCGCTCAACCTCGTCGGTCTCTTCAAAGGGAATGACCGTGTCAGCCCCATCCGGGACTGGGGCGCCGGTCATAATCCGAATGGCGGTACCAGGTGTAACCCTCTGGGATGACACATGCC
>JACZRM010000227.1 GCA_022576105.1 Chloroflexota bacterium
ACCTGTCGATGCCCATTGAGCAGGTTGACCGCTTCTTACCCCCACAGTTGACCGGTGTCGACATAGCCATCGGCTCGCGAGAGGCTCCGGGTTCCCGTCGCATCGGCGAGCCCTCAAAACGTCACATCATGGGGCGGCTCTACAACGCGTTGGTCCGACTGCTGGCAGTGCCCGGCGTTGACGACACCCAATGCGGATTCAAGTGCTTCCGTGGCGAGGTGGTGCCGGGCCTTTTCCAACGGCAGACCATTGATGGGTTTGCCTTTGATGTTGAATTGCTGTTCCTGGCGGTACGCTCCGGCCTGAAACTGCAGGAGGTGGGCATTGACTGGTACTACCGGGAACGCAGCAAGGTTCGACCGCTAACAGACGCCTTCAGGATGACACGAGACCTGCTCAAGGTCCGCTGGCGGCACCGAAAGAGCCAATAGGCATTCATCCAGAATCCTGCCGCGATCCCGGTAGAACGGCGTTGGAATAGTGTGGTTGCCCGGGATTTGCCGCTCAGCATTGTTTGGTTATCCAGCGGGCGTCAGGAACAGAAAAGATTCTCGGCTAATTGAACCCAAATGGACTTGACCTAACGTATGCTTTTATTGTAACTAGTTAGGTAAGGGTTTTCGCATCGGAATTTTCGCATCGGAATCATAACAATTGGCAGCCAAATTGAGGCTCAGCGAACCCTGGAGACGGATGGGTATGAACTTGAGGATTGAAAATCAAGTTAAGTCTAGAAAGGACCTCACCAAAGAGGCTATTTCGTTGGCTTTGAGCGGTGAATGGGAACAGGCCGCTGGGGTTAATCGGGATATTCTGGATGCGGTCCCAGGAGACGTAGAGGCGATGAACCGCCTGGGCAAGGCGTTGATGGAACTGGGCGAGTATGGGCAGGCTCGGGAGGTGTTGGGCAAAGTGGTCAGCGCAGCTCCATACAACAACATAGCCAAGAAAAATCTGGCCCGCCTGGACCAGTTGGGCAATACCCCTGCTCCCAACAAGCAGGCGAGGAAATCTGTCGGCGCGCCTCAATTTTTCATTGAGGAAAGCGGAAAATCCAGCACGACCACGCTGCATATGCCCGGCGCCCACACCGTGGTGGCCAGCGTCGCTCCCGGCGACCCGGTCAACCTGGTAGTTGAGAACAACGCCATTTGTGTGTACGTCCGCGATGACGAATATCTGGGTAAGGTAGAGCCCAAACTGGGCAGAAGGCTAATCAAACTGATTGATGGTGGGAACAAATATGGTGCTGCCATAATTGGGGTCAAAGAGCAGGGAATATCAGTAATTATTCGGGAGATGTATCGTCACCCTAGCCTGCGCAACGTATGCTCCTTTCCCACCAAGAGCAAAGAAGAGCATCGGGTATATTTGGGCGAGAACCTCCTGCGTTACATTGAAGAGACTGACCTGGAGGACGACGACGAAGGAGCGGTCATCATTGACGAACGGTCCGACGACTCCGAGTGGGAGGAGTAAAGAAAGTCTTCTAGTTCTCCGCTATTTTAATAAAGGCAAGGAAAACAAAAGTCAGGGGCGCTCCCGCAGGCAACCGGGGCGCCCCTTCTTGATGCCTTAAAGAAGCTCAGGCGGTTTCCCGGATCGCAGCTTCGGCCTGCCGAACCTTGGCTTCCAGGTCTTCCGGCTCCCAGGGCTTGACCAGGTAACTGAGCGCGCCCGAGTTGAGCGCGGTGCTAATGTCCTGTTCTTGGCCTTTGGCGCTAACCATTATCACGGGTATGAACCGGGTCAAGGGGTTGGACTTTAGCCGGTCCAGCACTTCAAGCCCGTCCAGCACCGGCATCATCATATCCAGCAAGATGATGTCCGGAAGGCCTTCCAGAGCACTCTGCAGGCCGGCTCCGCCGTCTCCCGCTTCCATCACGGCGTACCCAATGTCGCATAGAGAATCGATGAGCAATTCCCGGATGTCTGGATTGTCTTCTACGACTAATATTTTCGTCATAGATTCTTACCTCGATGCCGGCAGGGTCAGGCTCGGGACTTCATCATGGGAATCATGCGCATGCCGACTTCCCGTTCCACGACGAAACTAACCGTGTTATCCCGGCTCTGCTCCGTGGCGCTAATTTTGGAAACTTCCAAAGTCCGTAGAGATTTTCCTCGTACCTGCTCCGAACTCAGGCTAAAGTAGCCGTCGCACAACGTCCGAAGCCGGGTGAACATCTCAGCGCCAAAGGCGTAAGTGTGGATTGAAACAAAGATGGCCCTTCCCTGATTGCCCAAATGTCGACAGGTGGTGAAGAAACCAATAACTGATTGTTCCGGACATGACCCGGCTAGGTCGGTGATGGAGTCAATAACAATCAATTTGGAGCCCCTGGACAGGCTTTCGATAGAACGTGCCAGGTCGCTGAGCACCGGTGCTGCCTCTTCACCATCGATAGGTTCGGGCACCGGGTATACCGAGAGCTTGTTATTTCTTATAAATTGGGAAATATCCAGGCCAATCGAGGCCATCTGCGTTGCCAGTCCATCAGGGCCGCACTCTGACGAGAAATATGCGACCCCGTAGTCGCTCTGCAACGCTCCGTAGACCAGGTGCTGACAAAGGACGCTCTTGCCGGATGCGGCGGCTCCCACTGCCAGGTTAACGGTGCCCAAAGGCAGGCCGCCGCCCATCTTCTGTTCCAGCGCCGGAAGTTTTTCCCCAGTGGTTATAACTTCAATCTCTTCGCCGCTCTCGTTTAGAACGGTGTTCTTCTTCTTGCGACCTGACCGCAGCCTGGCCAGGGGGTCACGGCTGCCATACTGCTGGGCTAGATCAGCCTTGATGTCCAGACTGTCGGCCCCTACTTGCCCGATGTCCCCTTCGCCTCCGGCGTCCTCTCCGTCTCCGGCACCCTCTTCGTCTCCAACGCCTGCTCCCGCCAAACCAGATTGAGCCAGACTTGCTTCTCGCATTGCTACCCGGATGGTCAACTCGATTTCACCGGGTTCCCAGGGTTTGTTCACATAATGGGTAACTCCCAGGTTCAGGCCGGTCCTTTCGCCTTCCGAGGCAGGCATGGCGGTGAGCAACACTACTGGGAGTCTTTCCGTGGCCGGATTCTCCCGCAGTTTCTCCAGCACTTGTAGACCGTCCATGCCGGGCATCCAGATATCCAACAGCACAATGTCGGGCTGGTCGGCGGCAACTCTTTCCAGGGCGGTCTTACCATCGCTGGCCTCTATTACTTCGAGACCAGCGTCCAAGATGGTATCAACCAGCAATTCTCGAATATCCCATTCGTCGTCTACGACTAAAACCTTAGTCATGGTGCTTCATTGCCCTGCGGTGTTCCCGAAGACGCGATAAAATCGTTGGTTGACCAGGGACGACCGAGGTAAACCCGGCCACTGTTATGCATGTTCAACCGGTTGGTCCTGTTGGGCATTGATTTGACTGGGAGTATTCCCGTCGGCCCGCTGCCAGGTGAAGTGGAAGGTGGTGCCTTGATTGATGGCACTGTCGGTCCAAATTCGGCCATAGTGCGCCTCGACCAGGAGTTTGGTTATGTACAGGCCCAAGCCGGTGCCTGATTCCTCTCGCGTTGAGGTATTATCGGCCCGGCAGAAT
>JACZRM010000228.1 GCA_022576105.1 Chloroflexota bacterium
TCACCTGGAACCGATAAGGGGCCGGCCGAGAGAGTCTGGGGCCAGGGCGAAAGCTCATGCGCAACCAGGTGGGCACCACCGGCGCCAGCGCCGACACGCCCTCCGGGTCCAGGGCGCAATCCGGGTCAAAAGTTGATCGAATGTCCCAATCGTGGATTACCATTTCCTGGATGCGCAGGTTCAGGTAATCTTGGGCGGTGATAGTCCCCCTCCTGGCGTGCCAGCATGGCGATTCCCAGCCGTCGGGATTGAAGGTGGCCAGCACCTGGCAAAGCTGGTCGTACTGCCGGCCAAAGGCATTTAACAAATTACTGCCCAGGTTGCGGCGCATATCGACGTCCCTCTGGGCGTTGCCGGTCGACAGGGTAGCGACGTCGGTGGCAACAAATCCCGGAGGTGGTCCAGCGTCTCCACCGCGGCCACGGGTCATACTGCCCATCTGTCGTTCTGCCCCGCCAACCAGGTGGGCCACGACATCGCCAACCTCCCAGAGGTCACAGGGGCTGGGCCGAGACCAGGCCTGATCTGTCAGGCCGCCCAGAAACTCTTGCAGGCGCAGGGAGAGTCGCCGCACCAGATTGACCCGATTCTCCATTTGCTCCATAGTCAGAAGTATAGCATTGCGCTACAATGCTCAACCGCACCGCCGGTTAATTTTCGGTGGTGTACCAGTTTGCCATGCTAAGAAGGATTCTAAATTTGTCACACCGGCGAAGGCCGGTGTCCAGATGCATTCGTGGTTGAGCCTATATTCTAGATTCCGGCTTACGCCGGAATGACTAGAACCAAACTGACCCACTATCTAATTTTCGCTCACGAGGTCTACCTTGGCCAGATACTCCTGCCTGATCATCGGTGTCATTTTTGCGTCCCTGCTGCTGCTGACGATTCTCACCTGCCGAGTCACCGGCCTGCCAATATCACCGGAGGCCCAATACCATCAACCAGCGACACCGATTGGGAGTACGCAGTAGCGGTGCACGGTAGCGGTGCACGGTAGCGGTGCATGGTATAGGTACAAACCGATTGGCGGCCCCTACAATTCCACCGCGTATTTGAGATGGTCGATGCTTTGCAATTGACCATCGCTGCGCATCCGCACCGCGACCAGGTCGATTCTCCAGTTGGTTGAATCTAGGTGCTTACTTTGCAAATATTCTTGAGCAGTGCTCACCAACCGCTGAGTCTTGGCTCCAGTTATCGATTCTTCCGGCGTGCCGAACCGGCCACTGGAGCGGGTGCGCACCTCAACAAACACGATGCCGTCACCGTCCCGGGCCACGATGTCCACCTCGCCCCAGCGGCACCGGTAGTTGGTATCCAAGATGGTGTAACCCAACTCTTGAAGCATCTGGCTCGCCAACTCCTCACCCAGATTGCCCAGAGCGGTACGGCTAGTCGGCTTCAAGCAGTCCTGAACCGACTATACCGGATTGGAGACGCCTACATTGATACAGTCCCTGACTGGCCCGAAGGAACGCCGGTGTATAGAACACGGCCCCAACTCCTTCAATATTGAGATATGGTCCGGGGTTGGGTACCCCTTGTTTTTGGCGAAGGAGTACCCCGGGTATACGGAGTCCGCTCGTTGCATCTGCCGGTCTCGAGTCACCTTGGCCACAATGGACGCGGCGGCAATGGAGTAACTCATGCTATCGCCTTTGACCACCGTGTTGAAGGGATAGGCGCAGGTCTTCAGTGGGATGTAGTCGAAGAGCACATGCTCCGGGTCAACCGGCAAGCTGGAAATAGCGTGCATCATGGCCAGGATAGTGGCCGGCAGAATACCCAGGGCATCAATATCATCGTGGTCCTGCTGGCCGATGCCCACCGCCAGGGCGTTCTGGTGGATCAATCCCAAGGCCTTTTCTCGTTGTGAAGGGGAGAGCCGCTTACTGTCGTCGATTGACTCTAACCAGGGCTCAGACCCAGACAATTCGGGAGGTAATATCACCGCCGCCGCCACCACCGGACCGGCCAGGGGGCCGCGCCCCGCCTCGTCTACTCCCGCCACCAGACTGCGACCCCGCAGATGTATTTGACGCTCCAGGTCAAGACCAGGCATACACCACCACCCCACTTCAACACAGATTACTGGACCGATTATTGGGCTATTTTGGCAAGTCCCGCTCGATGATGCCGCCGCCCAACACCACATCACCCTGATAGAATACCGCCGCCTGCCCGGGCGTAATCGCCCGCTGCGGTTGGTCGAAACGAATCAGCGCCCCGTCCGCGTGGGGTTCCAAGATAGCGCAGGCGCCCTCAAATTTATAGCGAATCTTGACCTCGACCTGAATCGGCCCGGCCGGTGCTTCACCGGCCACGTAATTTACCCGAGAAGTCCAAAACCGATGCTGGTACAGGTCGGACTCGGGCCCGACCACCACTCGATTGGTCTCTGGCTCGATACGCAGCACATAGAGTGGGTCTCCGCCGGACAGACCCAGACCCCGCCGCTGACCCACCGTGAACATCTCTATACCGTTGTGCTGGCCCAGCACCTCCCCGGCGCCGTCAACAATCTGGCCATCGGTTGTTGTAATTCGCTCCTTCAAGAATGCCTTGTAGTCGCCAAAGGGTATGAAGCAAATATCCTGGCTGTCGGGTTTTTGCGCGTTGGGGAAATCGGCTTCCAGGGCCATCTGCCGGATGTCGTCCTTGGAGTAAGCGCCCACCGGCATCAGCGTGTGGGCCAACTCCTTTTGTCCCATGCCGTACAGGACATACGACTGGTCCTTACCCGCGTCAAGACCCTTTCGCAGCGACAGGCCCCGCCCGGTGTCTTCAATGCGGGCGTAGTGCCCGGTGGCAACGTAATCGGCCTTCAGTATCGACGCTCGGCGCGCCAGGAAATTGAATTTTATTTTGTCGTTGCAGGCGATACAGGGATGGGGCGTGCGTCCCTTCTGGTATTCGGCGCAGAAATAGTCAATTACGAAAGCCTGGAACTCTTGCTGGACGTTCAATACGTAGTGGGGCACTCCCAACCGATGGCACACCATCCGGGCGTCTTCCACGTCATCAACGGTGCAGCATCCCCGGTAGTAGTCGGGCAGGTCGGATTGGTCCAGGTCGTACAACTTCATGGTGACGCCGACGACATCGTAACCCTGCTGCTGCAACAGCAGGGCCGCCACTGAGGAATCTACGCCGCCGCTCATGGCGACTACTACTCGCTTGTTCATTACCGGTAGAACCAGACTAGCATAAGTGGGGCAGAGGGTTCAACAGCAAATGGCATACTGCGGAGCCGCTAACATTGCCTGACCCTGACCTGCGCCTTGCCAACCATCTCACAATGATAGCGGCGCAAATTCGTTTGACAGCGCCCACCGCCCTGGCTACAATCGCGCTGAATTGAGGATATTGCAAATGGGGATGGTTCTAACAAAAAATGGATCGACCTGATCCAATGGGGCGAAGAGTCTGATTTCAACGTAAATCCATCCGTAGGTCTTGCAATGAAAGAGGCAGGTGCATGTCTCAAATTAGCGGGCCCCAAAGAACCGATCACATCAAGTACAGGAACATGTTTGGGCAGGTGTTGCTGTACATTATCACCTTTGGCATCTACTCA
>JACZRM010000229.1 GCA_022576105.1 Chloroflexota bacterium
CGGAGGGGTCGTAGCGTAGGCATTCCTCAGTAGCCCGTTGAATCAAGGGCGGAAAACTCATGGGAGGGTTCGCCTTTAACCCATCCCACTGCTCCGGATGGCGGGTAAACGCCAGTGTCCCGTTGCAGATGAGATTGATGGTGGTCTCATGGCCGGCCACCAGCAGCAAAATAGCGTTGTTCACCACTTCGTCTCGGGTGAATATCCGCTTTATTCACGCTTGCCAACATCGAAAGAAGGTCTTCCCCCAGGTTGGCGACGCGCTCCTCGACCAGGGGGCCCAGCCGGTGGAAATAGGTATAAGGGTCGTTAATAAAGTCCGCTGTGAACAGGTCATCTTCTACAACAGCGACCATGCGCCCTCCTAACAATCGCGTCAGCAATTATTGACCCGATAAGCTAACCAATTGGCTCGATTGTAGTGTTGCGAAAAAGGGGTGTCACACGCACGCATTCACGCATGTTGTTCTATACGCGCTGCAACGACCGTGGCCCGCTGTAGAATATCAAGGCCAGGCTCTCTGGAAAGTTTGGGCTTTTCCTGAACCATTTCAGGCATTTTTAGCAACAGAACCCGCGCGTGCAGAGCGACGCACCCGCAATGGGGCTAGAGCGACAGGTGAAAATGGCCTTCTATCGGTTTCCTACCACTACATCAAAGGGGAATACCATGTTGTTGCCATAGCCACGGCCGTCCCATTTGCCCGGAAATTCCATGGGCTGGGTCTCACCCAAATTGTTGGTAGCCCGAGACATGAGGGTGAAGTTGCCGGGGCCGCTGGGCTTCCAATTATATTCCCACCGGTTCCAGGAGTAGCCGGTGCGGGGCCGCACGATGTCCGCCATGGCCCAGGTTGCGCCGCCGTCGGTGCTGATCTCTACCTGGGTGATTTCGCTTTCTCCGGTCCAGGCCGCTCCCGCCAGAACGTAGCCGCCGGCCGGGATTATTTCTCCAGGGACCGGGTTAGTGATGATGGATTTTACGTTCAACCTGGTGTGGTAGGTGGCGTAGGTTTCGGATCCGGGCTCGTTCAAGCTGTAGTAGCGCTCTTTCTGGTAAAACCCCTGGAACTCGTGGTCCAGCACGTGGATGCCCACCAGCCACTTAATGGAGCACATTCCATACCATCCGGGTACCACGAGACGCAGGGGGTAACCGTGCAGCGGGGGCAAAGGCTCGCCGTTCATCTCGTAGGCCAGCAGAGTATCCGGATGGGTCGCCTTGGACATGGGCAGACTGCGCTCGTAGGTCACATCGGGAGGGTCTCCGACGGTCTCGTCCGGGCCGTGGTCGGCGCCTTCAAACATCACTTCCACCGCTGAAGATTTCACGCCCGCCAGGGCCAGGACATCGGCCAGGGACACGCCCGCCCACTGGGCATTTCCCATGATTCCGTGGCCCTTTACCTGCTCCATTGAGGAGGAGACCCGAGTGACTTTGGCCCAGTAATCAGGGACCGGACTGTTTCCGCAGCACTCAAAGGTGACCTCGAATCGCTTCTGCTCCAATTGTTTGATGTCGTTAAAGCTAAGGCTCAGCGGGTGCTCCACCTCCCCATCCACCGCCAGCCGGTAAGTCGCAATATCAATGGACGGCGCTCCCTTCCAGTGGTTGCGGACGTAGAAGAGTTCGTTGGCAGTAAGATTCTCCTGGAGGGCTTTGGGAGGAGCAGCGAATGACCTCCCACCGGCGTTAGTGGGAATGGGCTGTAGTTTTGCCGTAGGACGGGTCTGCTGGATTGTCATGATAATCTCCTGCCTATGGAATGTCGGTTTTCCTGCATAGAACCTGGGATAGTAAAACTTGGGCCCCGCCCGGATTTACTTACCCATTAACCTGGGGGCCGATTTCTGCTAACTATAAATAGTTCGTCTCCAGCTCAGTGGCCGGGTAGATGACCAGCATCGTTGCCGGCATCCAAAGCTGATTGATCAGCCGATGGGGTACGCCAGGTGGGGCCACCATGGTGAAGCCGGTACGAACGGTATGGATTTCGTCACCGATTTCCATTTGGATTGCGCCACCGGTTACCATGACGGCGATGTCGGTGGGGTGAGTGTGCATCCGTCCTTCCCAGCCTGGCTGCAGTTCCACCTCTTTGACCGTTAGTGAAGTGGCCCCCTGTTCGGTGGATACCAGGGTCCGTTCCCGGCGGTAGTCCACCGCCTCGGACATTCGTACGGTGCTGTGTTCAACAACCGGCATAAGTCTCCTCCTTGAGCGACTCTGTTAGGGCCAAAGCTAAATGGCTGACACCCGGTGCGCCCAGGTAGATGTGAAGCTATTTAACGACTATGTCGTAACCCACCACAGCGCTGAAGTTCTTCCGCATATTATTGTACCTGGGCTCCATAGATTGAATGCGACCCGCCGCGTCGGTGGCTCGAGACATGACCTTGTATTTGCCCGACTTTTGGGCGTCCCACAGGTAAGACCAACGGACCCACATCCACCGGTCGATTGGCTCTTCCAGCCGGGCGGCGTGCCAGGTGTCGCCGCCGTCAACGCTGATCTCCACCTGGGTGATGGCCCCCCCGCCACTCTAGGCGTAGCCACGGACAACGTGGGCGCCCTTGGGCAGGGTTTCCGTATTGTCGTTGGGGTGAGTCACCATCGACTTCACCCCGATGGTGGTGATCAACTCCTTGTTGGGATCGTCGGCAGAGTCGCCGTAATAGTAAAAGTTGTAATGGCACCAGCAGTCGGGCTCGTGGGCCATGACACCCAGCTTCCAAAGCCACTTGACCGACCAGCCGGGGACCAGCAGCCGCACCCGCGCGCCGTGGAGATGCTCAAGACGCTGCCCGTTTTGGGCCACCGCAAGGAGGGTGTCCGGTACCGCCCCATCCGGTTGCTGTGTCGCCATCGGTAAGCCCCCAACTGGTGATAAGAATCTTACAACGCTACTTTCACTATGCACAAGCGTAGCCAGAGCGGGCGAAAAGAAGCCCCTGGCGTAGACCAGGGGCCGCAATGACTAATAAAGTGAGGACTTGCGCCTCGTACACTGGCGCTCAAGCGTCCGGGAAGGCAGATTGCGGGAAATCGTAACGTAGCTCCCGGTCCTGGGCCATGTCACTTCAAATCCGATCATTACACAGAGTTAAAATGTCCGTTGGGGTTGTTCAACCCGTCTATTTGCCCACATGCTAACTATCGGGCTAATATTTGTCAACAGATACTATTGGATTTTCAAATAAGGTTATGAATAGTGAACGCCCTACTGTGTCCCATTACCGGCAGCACTTGGACCTGTGGCGGCTAGCGGTGATCGGCCAGCCCGAGTTCGTCAAGGCCAATGATTCCGCCCGGACTCTGGCCGCGGAGCTGTGATGTGCTCAGGGGGTGGGTGTGTATCGTGACCCAAGATAGGCCGGCAAGAATCCCAATCAAAGCCAACGGGACCAAGTAGCGGTGCCTTCCGATGGCAACGCCCGCTAGGGAAATGGACTCGAATAATTCGTAAACGTGCCCGTAGGAGAAAAAGACTACTAATAACGGGAGCACCAGCACCGCGGCTTTCGAGATATCTCTGACCAGTAGCGCCAGCAAGATA
>JACZRM010000230.1 GCA_022576105.1 Chloroflexota bacterium
CAAACTGAATGGGGAGGTTGAGAGTCCCGACTACCGCGATCTACAGATTAACCTTGGAATTGCCCTTGGCGACTGGAACTATCTTTCCGAGTTTGTTTCAAACGAATACCGGGAGAGGGACAACAGAAGCGCCCATGACTTGATACGAGCTGCTCAAATAGCCCTTAATTTAGACTCACCAAATTCCAAGGAGCTGATCCATGCGGCGGCAGCTAAAGGTGATGACGATGCCACTGTTTTAGTCGCAGCCTACCTATTTGCTTCGAATGCTGGTTGGGAGGACAGCGTAGAAGTGGGGCAGTGGCTTCACAAAGCCGCAGAACTCTCGGGAGACGATGGCCCAATCCAGACAATGGCGCTGAAGGATATCCTCAACTTGAAACCAGAGTGGGATCGTCGAGAGTCTGAAACATGGCAGTTGCTGAGCCGTGGCGAGATTCCGATGTTTCTTGCCGCCCAATCCCTCAATAAATCCCTGATCGATTTGATGCTGTTTCCGGCTCTGGCAAACCTATCGGAGAGTGATCCGAGGCGGAGAGGCGCTATTTCGGCGAGTGTATCGTGGCTGGTGCCAAAGCCTCACACGCCTATGCAGTGGTGTGCGATGAGCGATGAGGAATACTTCCACAGCGTTCGCGAGCGACTTGGCCGCCTCAGCCGCGTTCGTCTTGTTTGCCGACTTGTCGGCGCCCCAGGTTGAAGCTTCAACATAGTTTTTGAATTCCCGCGTTTCACCGCAGGTCAGGCAAACACCAGGACTGACCGGCCCGGTGGCGGCCTGGATTTCCCAGTGATGTTTGCACGAAATCTCTTCATTTTCCCCGGAAGGTTCCGCTAGAGGCGCCTTTTGTGCCATTCCACAACTCCTTGCTAATAAGGACTATCAGCCTAGCAAATACTAATGTAGTTTGTCAACATAATTGTATTTTATATATTTTTAACTATTAATCGTTTGACAACCCAAGCCGCCCAATCTATACTCAGGGTCGCTATTCATTTGGTTTAAGTTTGGAGACGCCAATGTTCAGCGTAGTGGGTGAAACCCGCCAGAGAATCCTGGATGCCATCCGTGACCGGGGTTCTATGTCGGTCGAGCAAATGGCTCAGGCTCTGGAGCTTTCCTCGCCCGCCATCCGACGCCACCTGGACATTCTCCAGCGCGACCACTTGGTCTACTTCCGGCTGGGCGGTAAGAAACCGGGCCGCCCCGAGTATATATACGTCTTGACCGAAGCGGGTCATGAGGCCGGCTATCGTGATTATCCCCAGCTTCTAACATTGCTGCTAAACAACATCCGGGGTTTGTCCAGCACCGATCTGGCCGAAAAAGAGGGTGCGGAAGTCCTAAATTTGCTGATGGACCGGGTATCGGACCAGCTTAACGCTACTCATCTGGGTCCACCTGGGTCGTCTACGGAATCCAGGCTCAGCAAGCTGGAGTCGGCATTGACCGTGCAAGGTTTCGCTCCGCGCATAAACTATACCGACGGGCATGCTGAGATACATCTGTGTAACTGCCCATTTCGTGCTGCGGCGATGTGTGAAGAATCGGTCTGCCGGTCCGACCAGCGGCTAATATCCAGCATCATGGGGGTCGAGCCGGAGCTTCAGGCCTGCATCCGGGATGGCGCGGCCCAATGCACTTACTTGGTCAAGCTGAACGACTCTACTGCCTAACTGGTTATCCCCCTCTAACTGGTAATACGCCGCTCAGGCCCTTTCGGTTGCATCCCCCTGGCTCCCTCAATCAGTCCAGCAACTTGGGCCTGACCTCCGCACACTGGGAATCGGTTCCCTGGGCCACAAAATGCCCCGGCGCATTCAACAATGCCGGGGCGATTCATGTTACGAGATGGGACCCCCCCTCAGTCCCCCTTTCCGAAAGGGGGAGAGCCTTAGCCCCCTTCGCAAAAGGGGATGGGGGATTTTTATTGCCGACTACCCTATGAGCAGTTAGTCACTTGGTTAGAGACTCTTGGTTATCTCCTGGGTGACCACCCTGGTTACTCCCCAACCGGCCAGCCAGGCCGAGTGTCTGCCATCACCGCCGGCGACGAATATCTCAATGTCCCCCGGGTGCAGCACCACCGGCACTAAAGTGTTCGGGTTGTTTTCGTCGATCCACGATGGCCAGTTGCGGTTGCCCCAATGGGCGATTCCCCGCAGTTTCCCGATGGGCATGCGGGCATTCTCGTAGATATATCGCCGCACATCCTCTTTGGACAGTCCCGCTGCATGCATCTCCTCGGCGTGCTCCGGGCAAATGATCAACGTAATCTGAGCGCCGGTGCCAATCTGGTAATAGTTGGCAAACCCAGAGACCTTGATTCCCTCAACCAGAGTATTGAGCACTGCCATGCCTTCAGCAACCGTGGTCTCCATTATTGGATACATGGCCCGGACGGCGGTTAAGGTGATCATGCTGGCGCCTGGGTCGAGACCCAGCTCCAGGTGCCTGGCCGGCCAGGGACTGCGCTCCTCGTTTTCAGAAAAGCAGAAGGTGAACCGCCCCGGCTGCGAAAGAGTCGCCTTGTCCATCTCCCCCGGGATCAGGCCCGCGATATTGCGTATCACCAAACGCAAGGCCCGACCGATTACGGCGTTGGCACGATAGCCGGGGCCGAAACACCCTGAGTCACCGTTGATACCTAATTCCTTGGCGATAGGACCGTTGACGATCACCACCGGGGCGGCCCCGCCGGTGGTCGCCTGGCAGCCTGCCACGTTAAACTCCGGCTTCATAATCGCCCGCACCGCCGCCAGCACCACCGGAAAATGCTCCGGCCGGCAGCCGGCCATTACCGCGTTGACCGCCACTTTTTCCAGAGTGACCTGGGCGTTGCGGGGTTGAATCACCCCCAGCGACTGACCGGGGTCCTCACCGAAGGGTCCCAGCATCCTGCGCACCAAATCTTCGGTCGCCGGCACCACCGGCAGCCCGTCGGTCCAGCCTTGTTCATCATAGTAGTCTTGAATCGCATCGAAGGAGTCTTCGACATCGATCCGCCGTGACTGGAGATCTGACGTGCTCACCATATCTGGCTGCGGCTACCGTTATTTTTCATCATCGAGAACGTTAGACCTAAGTGGCCGAGATCTCGCTGGTCAATAGGCCGACTATCTCGGGTGCGAAGTCATGGGCCATCTGCTTTACGTCATCGACAGACTTGGTGACCAGGGGGCTGGGTATGACCACGATTCTTGCTCCAGGCATCCCCAGAGCGGCCGTACGAGCCCGGGCCGCCCGGGTAAATGAACTGGTGATTACGCTCAAAGACGGCACTCCCTTGGACTCGGTGATTACTGTGTCGTGGAGACCCCACGTCGTGCAGGACCCTCAATCCGCCACACCGTGAATCACCACGTCGCACTCTTCGGCCAGAGAATCCAGGGTTTCCCCGGCGCAGGGCGCGCTATAGCTGAACTTGGTGGCGTAAACCACTTTTTGAGCGCCGTAGTCCTGCACCAGGACCTCCTTCAACTCTTGGAGGAAGGCATCTGCGTGGTACTTCCGGTTTTCCAGAAGACCGACCACTT
>JACZRM010000231.1 GCA_022576105.1 Chloroflexota bacterium
CTATGAAGGATTTCTGCTCGAATAAATGCTGCGTCGGGCCGGGCTGCAGCGCTTGCCTCTACAGTCCGTATTGAAAAATCTAAAATCTACACGCTGGATGGGTACATCCGCTTCTCATGGCGAGCGAGGTCAGCATAAGCCCGGTCACATGGCCTGCAGACGTTCGGGTGGAATGCATCTGACTCCATGTGGCTGGCTAGCTTAGTGCGACTTCTAAAGACCATCCCGCACCAACGACAGGGGCACAGGGAACTTTTCGGATGCTCCAACTCTATATGTCGGGATAGTCCTACTTCAAGAATTCCATCGCATTCTGGGCAAGCACCCTGTTCAACCAGCATGAGCTTTAGTTTCCTTACCCACCGGCGGTCGCCAATTAGCTCATAGAACCGAACTGCGTCTAGATACACTCCACTTGGTAATGTTGCAGTGTATGACAATTGCCGAGGTTGGATTAGATAGCTAGCGGTCTCCAACCTACATTTCAGACAGCTGGGTCCACAAGTAAATACCGCGATTCTTTGGAGCTCGGGGAGGTGCCATTTCCCATCGATTGACCGAAGCAGCCAAACCATCTTCCAGCGGTGTTTAGCAAGGCGGTGGTGGATGGAATAATTTTCTATACAAGTTTTCGCCTGATGGCAGGTACCGCACAGCAACCACGTGTTGTCTATAGTATGCCTTGAGTCGCCATTGTTAGCGATTCCCAAGGCGACCTTATGGTCGAGTTCCGGCCTTGTGGCACGGACTGAATTATCAAAAATGGTGCCACAGTGAGCGCACTTCCCTTCTTGAGTGGCTAGGTGAATTTCTTTCATGTGTCGCAATGGCAATTCGCTACCACCACGCTCCATGGCATCTCGCCTTCTATTTGTCTTAGCTCGAATCCTATCTTTCTTGTTGGCGTCCATTTCAAGTCGGAATTCTTCATGGACCTTTCTGCGCCATTCATCCGCATCAGCACGTCTCATAGCATAAGCATCAATTTCTGCTTGAGCCACGGTCTGGTCGAGCATTGTAGGCCCACGCCCCGCTTGATGCCGTTTATAGGCCGCCACTATCCGTGCCCGCCTTTTTTCTATTTCCCTCAGTTGGTTTGCTTTGGATTCCAATATGTCTCTGGGTGGGCCAGTCATTATAACCTCCTTTCTAAACTTAGAATAACACGAAGTACCAGGTGTTCATCAGTTCGGCAGACTTCGGGGGCAGCAACGCTCTACCTAAGCTCGGTTCAGAATGACAAGTCCGTCATTCTGTTCGGAGTTCTAAACCTACCTGGGTATCAGCGGTTCCTACCCAGATACGCATTTCCATAATAGAATGTCCGGGCTGAAATCGCTGGAGGAGGCATAGTTATGTCAACCGTTAATACGGTCACCGGGCCAATGGACACTTCGGAAATGGGATTCACCCTGACGCATGAGCATGTGGCGACCAATGCTGCCGGGCTTCGTCACACCTACCCGGAATTGATCGATCGCGCCGGTATCTTTGAGCAGTCGATTGCCGCCATGAAGTTGGCCTACGAAGAAGGCGTCCGCACAATTATCGATGTGAGCACCTTCGATCTGGGCCGGGATATTGGGATGATCCAGGAGGTGTCCCAGGCCAGCGGGGTGCAGATCATTGCCGCCACCGGCAACCACCTTTCCGTCCCCCGACCCTTTGCGGAACTTTCTCCCGACGACATCGCCCCGCTGTTCGTGCGGGAAATCGAAGATGGCATCGAAGACACTGGAATCAAGGCTGGAATCATCAAGGTCGCCAGCGATCGTGGCGGAGTCACCCAGCCGCAGGAAGTGGTGCTGAGGGCGGCGGCCCGGGCCCACAACCGCACCGGCACTCCAATATCCACCCACACCTGGTCGCCGGACCGGGTGGGCGACCAGCAGGTGCGCATTTTGGAGGAAGAGGGGGTCGATCTGAACCGGGTTTACATCGGCCACAGCAACGACGACACCGATATGGGTTATCTGCTGGGCTTGCTGGAGAAGGGAGTCTGGCTGGGCATGGACCGCTATCCCGGGGGACGGGTTCCTGGAACGCCAAAATGGGAAGAGCGCACCGATGTGGTCAAGAAACTAATTGACGCCGGATACTGCCAGCGAATAATGTTGTCTCACGATTACTCAATTCCCAAAGCCCGTCACTCGCCAGCCGAGCAAGAGGCGCGTCGTGCGCTGAATCCCGACGGCTACAACTTCATTCCCAGGTACGTCTTGCCCAGGCTGCTGGAATTAGGGGTTTCCCAGCAGGATGTCGACCAGATAATGGTGGGAAATCCGCGCAATTTCTTTGACGGAAAATAAATCCAAGAATGATCTCAAGGCAGTCGATTCAGGCCTGGTTTAAGTGTTATCTGGATTAGCCCTCAGCCCCCGGTACAAGTGGTACGCCTTTGCTGTTATCGCGGTGGGGACATTCTCTTCAGTGGTGGACCACGGCAGCGTCAGCGTGGCCCTGCCGTCCATTGCCACCGACTTCAACAGCGACATTCCCACGGTGCAGTGGGTGGTCATTGGGTTCGCTCTCACCATCAGCGCGTTGCTGCTGCCTATGGGTCGCCTGGCCGACCTGATCGGCCTGAAGAAGGTATACATCGTCGGCTCGCTGATCCTCATTCTCGGCGCAGTGCTGGCCGGTACATCGACCAGCGCGGTGGTCTTGATCGCGTCCCGCGTGGTTCAGGGAGCGGGAGCGGCCATGACTCAAGGCACCGGTATGGCCATTGTCATTGCCGCTTTTCCAGCTGCCGAGAGGGGCAAGGCTATCGGCCTGATCATGACCATGGTTGGCACTGGGGCCATTGCCGGCCCGGCGGTGGGTGGATTCTTGGTGCAGACATTGGGATGGCCATCGGTTTTCTTCGCCAACATCCCGTTGGTGGCGGTGGGCGTGGTCGCCGGAATGGTGGTGCTCCAGGGTCGGTCCAGAGATGACCCACGCAGTGAGCCCGCCCCCCACGGGTTTGACTGGCTGGGGGCGCTTTTATCCTCAGGCGCGTTGCTGATTTTCCTGGTGGCGATTTCCAACGCCCACCGAGCCGGGTGGCTGTCGCCGCCGATCCTGGCCTCCGGAGCAACCTTCGTGGTGCTGCTGGTGGCGTTTGTCTGGTGGGAGCGGCGCGTCTCCAGTCCGATGCTGGATATGCGATTCTTCGAGAGCCGGGTCTTTTCTCTGGGGGTGTCGGCGGCGTTTTTGACCTTTCTGGGCAGCTCAGCCATCTTGTTCATGACTCCGTTCTATCTGCAGAGCGTGCTGGGCTATGGCCCAAATGTTTCGGGGCTGGTGGTGGTCCCGGGCGCAATATGCCTGGCCTTGCTCGGGCCTTTCAGCGGCCGGTGGTCGGACCGATACGGCTGGAGACGCTTTGCGGTGGGCGGTCTCTTGATCTCGGCGATGGGTATCCTGATTTTGTCCCGCCTCACTGAGAACTCCTCGATTTTCATGGTAATCGGGGCTCTGGTCTTGCACAGCAGTGGGATGGGATTGTTTTATTCTCCCAACGCCAGTTCAGTGCTGGGCGCGGTGGG
>JACZRM010000232.1 GCA_022576105.1 Chloroflexota bacterium
CCACCCCACAATGCCCTGGTTATTGAGCGCGGTCAGCAAGCTGGGAACGTCGCCGGCCGGTAGGGTAATCAGCAACGCCCCGGAAGCCAGCAGGCCCAGCGGGTTCAGGTCCAGGGCGTCGCAGATAGTCTGGCATTCCGGCAGTACCGGAATACTCCCCTCTTCCACCGCCAGTCCCAGGCCAGATGCCTTGGCAATCTCGTGCAGACCGGTCATCAGACCGCCTTCAGTCGGGTCATGCAGGGAATGGATGCTGGCTGCCGAGCAGGCTATCTGGGCGTCTTTTAGTACACTTATACCTGGATTCGTTAAAAATGTACTGGCTTTTTCGATGGTGCCGGAGTCCACACCCGCCTCCAGCAAGGCGTTGACACAGTCTCTGGCCAAGAGAGCGGTGCCCTCAATTGCCACTCCTTTGGTCATGACGATGCTGTCCCCCTCCTGGGCGCCGCCGGTGTGAACCAATCGGTCCCGCTCCACTTCTCCCAGCATGCTGCCCATCACGATAGGCCGTTCGATGCCACGGGTTACCTCGCTGTGGCCGCCGATTAGCGCAATATCTAGCGCCCGGCAGGCCTGCACAATCTGGTCGAAAATCTCCCCAGCGGCGGCTTCAGTGTAGCTCGGTGGCACCAACAGAGTCGCCAAAAACCATTTGGGCGTGCCGCCGGTGCAGGCTACGTCGTTGGCGTTCACCTGCACCGCGTACCACCCAATGGAATCGGTGGCCAGGGTGACCGGGTCGCTCTTGGCCACCAGCAGCCGGTCTCCCATGTCGATAACCGCAGCGTCTTCCCCGATTTTTGGCCCGATCAGGACCCGGGGATCGGCGTTGACAACGCCATTCAACAACCGCTCCAACATTGCCGCCGGAAACTTACCGACTTCCAAAGGACACCCCAACTTACTTAATGCTTGTTACCCAGATTGTGCTTTACATAACAAGATTTTAGGAATTTTCTTATAGTCGTACCTAGTTTACCATCCGAGTTTACCCCCAGAAAGGCGTTGGCCCCACCAGGTCGATTAGACGATGCATCTCACGGGATGCCGGGACCGAAGACCGGGGAGTCCCGGCGGCGAAACTTTCCTTGACACTCAAAATCGCTTGTGATAACAATAATCATCTATATTAAACAGCCAATATGGAGGTCCTTTGAAGCCAGCATCTCTCTTGACTCTCGGTCTGGCCGGGTTGGCCCTGATTCTGGTCACAGCCTGTGGGGGAGCGGCGCCGGCTCCCGCGTCCACGTCAGCGCCCGCCCCGGCAACTACCGCGCCAGTTGTTGCCACTACCGCGCCAGTTGTTGCCACTACCGCTCCTCCAGTGGACGGTGACGCAGACGGCCAGTCGCTCTTCGTTGGTGGGGTCTGTGCCACCTGCCATACCATTGAAGGTCTAACCACCGGTTTGCTTGGCCCCGATTTGACTCATATCGGCACCGACGCGGCCACTCGTAAGCCTGGAATGTCGGCCCAGGACTACATAATCGAGTCTATCCGAGATCCGGAGGCCTTTGTGGCGACGGATGTCGAGCGGGCCGTTCCAGGGATCATGACGGCGGCGATATCGGCAAGCCTGAGTGATGCCCAGGTTGATGCCTTGGTGGAGTTTTTGCTGGCCCAAAAGTAAGTTCTGCCCCGCTTGAGCCTGGCAATAAATTAACGGCCTGGATGATTCATCCAGGCTGATTTTGTGTCTGAGGGATTGGTTTACAAGGGTCATTCGCCTCTGGTACAATTTTTCTGCCAGTCTGTGTATTTGGGCCGAGGGGCTGGCGCTTTCAGGTGGCGCATTCGTCTAGCGGCCCAGGACACCGCCCTCTCAAGGCGGAGATCGGGGGTTCGAATCCCCCATGCGCTACCAATATTGAGCACAAAATTAGCCCCTGGAGAGCATCCAGGGGTTTTTCTTTTGGGCCTTGCTATTTTCCCGTTGGGCTCGCCATTCTCAAAACCGGCGCTTAACTTGGCTGCCCTACTTTTAGTTCAACCGCTCAAGTATTGAGTATCCTTCCCCGCGCAGCACCACCTGATAATCGCTTTCTAGAATTGCTTGCAGCTCTACGAATTGGCGAGTGGTATCTGGCCCGGACACCCAGGGCTTCAGCGTTTGTACCTCAATAATAAATCTAGGCTGCGATCGCTCCAGGTCACGAATGAACCTCTGGCGCAGGGTTTGAATGAATTCTTGGGAGATATGATGATAAAAGTGATAATCGTAAATAAAGCGAGTCGCTGGTTCAGCCCTGGCCAGTAACATCCCGTGTATCGCCCCGCCGGTCCAGTCAAGGGGTTGGACCTGGTCACCCGGTTCTAAGTTAGCGTTCAGGAAAGCCGCTATCTCATCCACCCGCTGTCCCTCCACCACAAAGAGGGGCTCTCCCCGAAGTTGCGGCAGGAAGTAGGGGGTGGGGCGCAGTATCACGATGCAAGTCAAAACCAGCACGACCACTGGAAAGACTCTCAGAAGTAGGCCCCCGCGCGATGCCGGTAGTTTGACGAGACACAAGGAAGCCAACAAGATAACAAAGTAGTTGAACGGCATCCAATGATACGGAAAGAATTGCCCGGCCAGGGCCGTGTAGATGCTGAACGCCAGAGCAAGCCCGGCCAGCAGCGCCACATGAAGTTTGGAAATAGTTGATGAATTAACCAGGAATAAGGTCGAAAAACCCCCAAAGAGCGCCGCGGCCAGCCAGAAACTGTGGCCACCGAATTTGAGGTAGAACGTTACCAGGTAAATTGCCCGCTCCAGCCCAATATAGTTCTATGAAAATAGTTTATGTTGGTGTGCAGGGGAATGTACTCTCTGAACATTTCAATGAAGGAGGGTAGAGAGCCGACGCTCCAGATCCAGAGAATTGCCGCGGCAAGGGGGATTACCGCCCCGCCAATATAGGAACCTACCATGGCTAAAGAGCGCCGGCTCAGCAGTTGGAATTGCGCCAAATAGCTATCGCGGCGCAGTTCTAACAATTCCACCGCCATCACGACGGGAAGGGCAATAAGGGCATGAGGCTTGAGGGTGGCCGCTACGCCGATGAGAAGCCCCACCAGCGCAGCTCGGGTCAAGGACCCCGGGCTCCGCGATAAGAACGTCCAGACCGCGAGACTCAGAGGTAACAGCAACACATAATCGCGTTGCAGCGCCATGGGCCGCCCCGCCTGCAGGTAGAACACGCCAAACAAAACGACGCTACCCCAGGCGACCCACCACCCGAACCTCCTCATTATCATCCAGGTCACGGCCAACAGCGCCCCGGTCCAGATCAAATTGAAGACCATCAACCCCAGGTTTCCGTACCCAAATAGCTTGACGATGATGTAATTAAAGGCAAGCGTGCCGGGCAGGCTGAAATCAAATACATCTCGATACGGAGCGTAACCATGTTGTTGTATCAGGTAGGTTACATACAGCACTATGGAGGTGTCATGTCCCAGCCGCCACCGCAGCGAGAGGGCTGCTTCAATCGTCAGCAGTAAAGACGCCGGAGCCAGCAAAAAAGGCGATTACTCGATCAATATTT
>JACZRM010000233.1 GCA_022576105.1 Chloroflexota bacterium
TTAGAGCCTGCCCTGAGTTCATCGAAGGGACAGGCTTGTCGAACCATGAGGCCCGTAAAATCTCCTAACTTTCGAATTGGCTTCAGGTACCGTTAGCGGCTGAGTTCGCTGCGGCCAATGACCCGGAAATAGTTAGCCCCGGTCAATGTTATATTGCCGGGGCTTGCATTTTATTCAATCGAATGATTGGCAAGGTGCGATTGGTGGTCTCGATATCCTGCTCTACAGCTACTCGACCAACGTAGACGGATGTTGATTGAGCAGGCTCGATTTGTCGAGGCGTATCGAAATCCATGTCCGTCTGCTTCAGCGCAAAAATTGAACGACGCTGCAGGTATGGTCGGCTTCAATTTGACAAGCAGACTGCCTTCTGGTGGAATAGGGCCGACCTGAGTCTTGTTGTAACCACGCAGGAGGTAGAACTGATGGCTTTTTCAGGCAGCGCCAATGTGTATGCCGGAGCGGAAGGGTACGGGTTGTACCGCCTGGCCGCCGGCTCCGACCAATGGGAAACACTGACCAACGGGCTTCCCGACCGGGTGGAAGTTCAGGGCATTGCGATACATCCGGACAAACCGGAAGTTGTGTACGCCGGTACTAATGACGGGCCATATCGAAGCTCGGACCGGGGAGACCACTGGGAGCGCTTAGACTACCCCAGCGGCGCGCCTGGGGTGTGGACTTTCCTGTTCCGGCCTGGAGACCCCAGCGTAATGTACCTGGGTACCGCCCCGGGCCAACTCTATCGCAGCATCAATAGCGGTGACTCCTGGCAAAAGCTGCCGGAGGCAACGATGGGCTCCAACGAGTGCAAGATGGCTTTCCCCACCCGGGTAATCGGTCTGACCGCCGACCCGAATTTTCCCGACGAGATGTACGCTGCTCTGGAGGTAGCCGGTGTAATTCGCAGTTCGGATGGCGGGGATTCTTGGGAAGAAATTACCGGCTCGCTGGCTCCCAGCGAAGACACCCTGGACCTGCATGGCGTTCAGTGCACGGCGGCCTCGCCCCACACGGTGTTCATCACCACCAGGCAGGGGCCTTTTATCGGTCCGGACCGGGGGAGCGAGTGGATACCGGTAAACTTTGGCCAATACTCAGAAATTACCTACACTCGCGACCTATGGGCGGCTTCCTTCGATCCCAATGTATTGTTCGTTGCCATTGGGGCGGCGGCCCGCAGCAAGCAGGGAGCGCTGTACCGCAGCCGTGACCTGTTCAAGACTTTTGAGAAGGTGGGCAGCGGTATCACCGCCAACAGCACCATGATGGCGGTGCGGGCCGACCATCGCGCTCCCAACAACATCTTCTGCGTGGCGCGCGACGGCGAGGCCTTCGGTTCGTCGGATGATGGCGCTACCTGGACTGCTTATCCCTTGCCGGAAAACGCCAAAGAAGTGCGGGGACTGGCGGTAGGCTAATAACCAATGGGGCGGGACTCAGTCCTGCCCCTAGATGCTTCAATGGACTAACAGCCGCCGGTTGACCCTCACCCCTTCGACAAGCCAAGTCCCTTCTCCATTGAGGGAGAAGGATAGGATGAGGGTGAGAATACTCTCCGCAAGTGCGAATGTAGTATGAGAGTTACTGTTTACGCCAGGCTCTTGTTCAGCAGGGCGATAATTTCTGTCACACTGGCTCTTTGCCAATCCTGAGCCTTGGCGGCGGTGCGCGCCCGGCGCTCCCGGCCAAATTCCTGGTCGGTGATCTCCGGGTTTTCGGCCCGGATGGCTGCTTCAATCTCTTGTATCTCCCGCTCGGCCACCTCGGGACGTTCAATCCAGTGGCAGATGTACTGATCGTCGCTGGTGTAGAACACGGCGGTGGGGATTGACATCCACTGACCGTTCTTCAAGAACTCGTTCATGATATCCTGGTGCTCGTCCCGAGGGAATACCCTCATTTCCAGCCCACCGGCCTCGGCCATTCGGGCCAAGACCGGCATGCCGCGCACCACATCGCCGCACCAATCCTCACCCAGCACCAGCATCTTGGTGGGACCGCCCGGCCGCTGGGAGAGAGCCTTCAGCGCGTCGGTCTCGTCGGATGTTACCTGGAAGTTGTTGTAGAACTCCTCAAATCGGGCCTTGTTCACTTTGATCTGGTCAATGTAATTGGCATAGGTAAGCCCTTGGGCAAACCTTTCGGGAGTTACCACGCTGGTTTCTCTGGCCATGCTGCGCCTCCTGAATCTGATCTATTTGCTGGATGAACTGGTCTGGATTAACCGGTACTGGGGGGAAACCTCTCGCGGGCGGACCGCCCGTCAGCCGATCTCTCAACCAGTGTGACCCTCAAAGCCAATTTCCACCCGACCATCCGGGTACACGATTATTGGCACCGTGTCGCCGAAGTCCAGCGCTTCGTCCAGGGTTTCCTGGGACTGGTCCACCCGGCGCTCTTCGTACTTGATTCCCTGCCGACGCCACGCGTCGCGCAATCGGTCACTGGCGGATCAAACGGTGAGGGTGTATACGATGGGTATGTCGGCCATGTGCGCCTCCCCGAGGATGAGTGAAGCCATTCTACATCGTAGGTGCGGGACTGTCATTATCTGGTGCACTAGCGGCTGCTGAGGAGCGTTGGATTTGGGCAAGTTCCAGTAGGTGGTGAGCTTGTCAAATCTCGCTAAGGCTCCTGTCTGCCGCCTGTGAAGTTTTGTCATTCTGAAGGAGCCCTTCGGCCCTACTCGGGGTAAACTCCGCGACTGAAGAATCTTAGATTCTTCGCTTCCACTTCGCTCCGGCTCAGAATGACAAGTTGCCGGGCTGAGGATTAGCGTGAATAGATCTGGTAAGGGGAGCGATTGACTCTCTCCTTGAACCAACCTTGTGCCCCGCAGATAGCCCGGCTATAATATCGCTGGTCTATTAGGGGACTAATTAACAATTGAAAATGAGGTTGGAAAATGATCGCCTTGATAGTAACGATCAACATCAAGCCGGGTTTCAAGGAACAGTTTATGGCGTCGATGATGGGTGACGCCCGAGGCTCGAATAATGACGAGCCGGGCTGCCTGCGATTCGATGTGCTGCAGGACAGCGAAGAGGAAAACCGCATCCATCTATATGAAGTGTACCGCGACGATGCCGCGGTGGAAGCCCACCGGGCCGCTCCTCACTTCACCAAGTGGCGGGAAGAGTGCAAGGACTGGTTCGATGGCGAGATCATCCGGCGGCTGGCCGCCCCGGTTTATCCCCCGCCGGAAAAGTGGAACAAGCGTCTGCCGGTGGACTAGCCGGGTCTCCTGTCTTGCCGGGGCGTCATAACTTGGGAAGTAGATAGACCTCTGCTCCTTTGCTGGAAGAGGGTTGGAGTCAGGGCGAACCGCCCTCACCAAGGCTTATTACACGACAGTTTTAGTTAACGGCATCCTCGCCCCTGGTGGGAGAGGACTGAGGAGAGGGGTATCACCCTCATCCCGGCCTTCCCAAATAAATGGGAAGGGACTATTGAAACCGGCAAGCAGGAGGGCCAGGTTTTATCCTGGCCCTCCTGCTTTTTCAGCATTTCGTC
>JACZRM010000234.1 GCA_022576105.1 Chloroflexota bacterium
CTGCGTTCGGTAACAAACCATCAATATAGCGCGGCGTTTTTATTGTAGGGTCTGTCCCCAGAAGCGTCAAATGAGGCGTTAATTTCCCGGCGAAGATTGCTGGAATTGGTCGATTTCCCGTCGGGCCATTAATAATTAGTTTGCGAACAATTCACATAATATTGCGAATTCGTGCTCGTATCTGCCTGGTTATTGCCCACATGGCGGAGTATAATTCGATTTGTTCGCACTGGACTTGGTCATATTGGCCATATTTGGAATGAGGAGTGGCTCCAGAGGGTAATCGGCATTGGATGATGTAATTGTGGTGGGGGCTGGGCCGGCCGGTAACAATACGGCCCTGGGATTGGTTAAACAAGGGCATTCCGTTACCGTAATCGACTGGAGACACAACATTGGCGACAAACCCTGCACCGGCATCATTGGCCAGGAGTGCATCTCCCGGTTCCCCATAGACCCATCCTTGATTTACCGCAGCGCCAGCTCCGCCCAGGTTGTATCGCCAGATGACCTGAGCATTCAGCTAGAGGCAAAAACCCCTCAGGCTTCCATCATCGACCGGGTTGCTTACGTTGCTTCCTTTGCTCAACGCGCCCAGGAAGCCGGCGCAAAATACCGGCTGGGTCAAAGGGTGAAAGAGATAGTTCTCGATGAGCAGGGTGTAAGCGTGCGCACCCGGGACCGGACTTATAGGTCCAGAGCGGTGGTGCTGGCATCCGGTTTCGGTTCACCGTTGGTTCGTCAGCTAGGACTGGGTTCTGTGCCGGACCACGTTTCGGGTATACAGGCACTGGTATCCACCGTAAACATTGAGGGAGTGGAAGTGTACCTGGGGCAAAATGTAGCCCCGGGATTCTTTTCATGGATAGTGCCCACCTCCCCTGGCCGCGCTCTGGTCGGTCTGCTGACCAGAAGGAAAGCCCCGGCCCATTTGGGTCGGTTCCTGCGGCAGCTGAAACTGAACCACAGAATTGAAGAAGTACTAAAAGAATCTGAATGCTGGGGCGTCCCTTTACGCCCGCTAAAGCGGACTTTCCGCGACCGCGTGCTGGTGGTCGGCGACGCGGCCGGTCAGGTTAAACCAACTACCGGCGGTGGCATCTACTATTCATTGCGGGCCAGTGAAATTGCGGTGGAGGCGTTGGGGCGGGCGTTGCTGGAAGATGACCTGTCGGCCGCATCCCTCAGTGAGTACCAGGCCAAATGGAAGAAATTGCTGGCCGCAGAATTGGAGGTTGGTTACTCGGCGCGACGCATTTTTGAGTTCCTGACCGACCAGCAAATAAGCTCATTGGTGAGACAAACGGCGGCCAACGGACTGCACCAGGAGTTGATCAACTCAGCTGATTCCGCCTTTGACTGGCACAGCCAGGTGATCAAAACAGTTATGAACAACCCAGCCTTCGGTGGAGTATTGCGGCTGGTCAACCCTCTACTGGCCAAATTTGCGCCCAATTCCGATGCGCCCAACTCTGATGCCCCCAACTCCAATACTCTCCGGGATTTTGCCACCTTAGTCTCCAGACCGGGCGAACCCCTGGCAAAGTCCATCGGCTAATGGGGCGCAGTTGGTGCGATTAGATTTTCATCCAGGCCTCGAACTACGCCTCTTCCCCTCAACCTTGAAAATCCCCAAATAGACTTACCGTTAGCAATCGACACTCTTTGCGTCGAATTCTAGAATCGCGAAATGATAGTGTGTCAGATTGACGTCTGAGAACTGGGCTTTGTCACACCGGCGAAGGCCGGTGTCCAGAGACAATCGCGGTTCAGCCGCTCTAATGGGTTCCGGCTTGCGCCGGAATGACGAGAACTAAACTAACACACTACCCGCGGAATTGGTGATTTGACAGGGGTCGGTCTGTGGAACATGATACTAATTTACCCCTATCTACCCAAGTATCTTGGTCCCAGCCGGAAATGACCGCACTGGCGGGCGAACATGAACCATTTGGGCCTCTTTCGCGGGATACTGATTGCCTTCTTTGCCGTGTTGTTGGCGATGGGCCTGCTGGGTTCGGTGCTGGCCCAAACTCAGGCCCCCCACGTCCTGCTGCTGGAGGTTGATGGCATTATCAACCAGGTGAAGCAACGTCTGATCGATCGAAGCATCCAGCAGGCGCAAGCAGATGAAGCGACGATGCTGATCATCGAATTGGATACCCCGGGTGGCCTGCTGGGCGCCACCCGAAAGATCGTCGAGACGCTGCTGGAGTCTGAAGTGGTGACAGTGGTCTATGTTTCACCTTCAGGGGCCAGAGCCGGATCGGCCGGCACGTTTATCACCGCCGCCGCCAACTTTGCGGTCATGGCCCCCGGCTCCAACATCGGAGCAGCTACTCCCGTCGGGTCCGCTGGTCAAGAACTGAGCGAAACGCTGGCCAACAAAGTCACCAACGACGCGGCGGCATTGATGCGCAGCATTGCCCAGGAACGCGGTCGCAACGCAGACAAGTTGGAAGACACAGTGCGTCTGGCGGCCTCATTCACCGCAAAAGAGGCGGTAGAGCTAGACATTGTCGACTTTATCGCTGAGGACTTAGAGGATTTGCTGGCCCAACTGGACGGACGTACCGTGGAAACCCGGGCCGGTCTGATTACCCTGGATACTCGAGACCTGCAGCGCCTGCGGATCAACAAGACCTTCTTGGAGCATTTCCTAGAGTTCATAGCCGACCCCAATGTCACCTTTATTCTGCTCACCGTCGGCGGCCTGGGGATTGTTATCGAACTCTTCAACCCCGGGTTGATTGTTCCTGGCGTTGCGGGCGTGATAGCCCTGCTGCTGGCTTATCTGGCCCTGGGCAACTTGCCGGTAAACTGGGCTGGCATCGCATTCCTGATCTTGGCGGTCATTCTAGCGGTGCTAGAGGCCCAGGTGGTTGGGTGGGGTGTGCTGGGAGTAGGCGCCATAATAAGCTTCCTGATTGGAGGGCTAATTCTGTTCTCCCAGTTTGGGGTTCGCTCTCCAACACTTCCTCCAATATCGGTGAACCTTTGGCTGTTGGGAAGTATTGGCGGTGTGCTGGGAGCGTCTCTGCTGTTTTTGGTGCGAGTGGTCTACAAGTCCAACAAAGAGGGCAGCGAAAGTGATCAGCAATCCCTGGTTGGAGTCTCTGGGGTAGTCATCCGCGACCTGGCTCCCCGAGGCAGAGTCGAGATAGGCAGCGATACCTGGACAGCAGTCAGTGAAGATGATACCGTGTTAGCCGTCGGCGAATCGGTCGTAGTTACCAAGATTGATGGCCTGATTCTGACCGTGTCCTCTACATCAGATTCCGGGACGTAAATTCGAATCAACAGTAAAGGAGGCAATTATGGCCAGTGGACTGGTAGTCGTTCAACAGTATGAGCGGATGATAGTACAGCGGCTGGGAACCTATGTCGGATTGAAGCGACCGGGTCTACATTTTCTGATCCCGATTATAGACAACGGCACCAAGGTGGATTTGAGGGAGCGAGTAATTCGAGTTCCCACCC